>DATHAP010000059.1 GCA_035489715.1 Actinomycetes bacterium | reverse complement strand
GACCGTGTCACCGGAGTCGCCCGCGCGACGTACCGACGTGGCTCGTGACTTCGACAGCACGGTCATCCCCCGGCGACGGAAGACGTCTTCGAGCACGGTCGCGGCGTCCTGGTCCTCACCGGGCAGCACCCGGTCGCGACTGGACATCAGGGTCACCTTGCTGCCGAGCGAGGTGTAGGCGGAGGCGAACTCCGCCCCGGTCACGCCGGACCCGACGACCACCAAGTGCTCGGGGAGGTGCTCGAGGGCGTAGACCTGCTCCCAGGTCAGGATGCGCTCCCCGTCGGGCCGGGCGTCGGGCAGCACCCGGGGGTGCGCGCCGGTCGCGACGAGCACGGAGTCGGCGTCGAGCACCTCCTGCCCGCCGTCCGCGAGCTCGGCGACCACCTTGGTCGGCCCGTCGAGGCGGCCCAGGCCGGGCAGCACCGTGACGCCCTCCCGGGCCAGCCGGCTGGTGATGTCGTCGGACTGGGCCCGGGCCAGCGCGGTCACCCGCTCGTTGACCTTGCCGAGGTCGACCCCGACCCGGTCCTGCGGCAGGTCCGCACCGGCGGCTCCCAGCCGGACGCCCAGCTCGCCGGACTCCGCGGTGTCGGTCATCACCTCGGCGGTCGCGATCAGCGTCTTGGACGGCACGCAGTCGGTCAGCACCGCCGAGCCGCCGAGCCCGTCCCGGTCGACCACGGTGACCTCGGCGCCGAGCTGCGCGGCCACCAGGGCCGCCTCGTAGCCGCCCGGGCCGCCTCCGACGATCACGATGCGTGTCACGCGCGACATTGTTCCCCACACCGGCGGCGGGTGGCCGCGGCCAGGACGGCTCGCCAATATCCTCTGGAGTCATGGCCCTGTACGCCGCCTACGGCAGCAACATGGACCCCCGGCAGATGGCCGAGCGGGCTCCGCACTCGCCGTTGCGCGGCACCGGCTGGCTGCCCGGCTGGCGGCTCACCTTCGCCGGCGAGGACCGCGGCTGGGAGGGCCCGCTGGCCACCCTGGTCGAGGAGCCCGGCAGCCAGGTCTTCGTCGCCCTCTACGACGTCACCGACGCCGACGAGCGCCAGATGGACTACTGGGAGCACGCCGACCTGGCGCTGTTCAGCAAGGTGCGGGTCCGGGTGGCCACCCTCGACGGTGAGGTCCTGGCCTGGATCTACGTCCTCGCCGACTACGAGGGCGGGCTGCCCTCGGCGCGCTACCTCGGCCTGATCGCCGACGCCGCGGAGCTGGCCGGCGCCCCCGACGACTACGTGGCAGAGCTGCGCGACCGGCCCTGCCGCTCGGTCGGTCCCGGTCCGACGGCCTGAGCGGCGACCTGCGCGGCCCGGGAGTCACGAGAGAGTCAAGAACATCCCTCCAGTCGGCCATCTCGGCTGCCGATAACGCTGGGGTGAGAGCACCCCGGCGGCCCCTGACCGCGAGCGGCGGTGACCGCCTGCTCGCCGTGCTGCAGTCCTGCCCGGCGACCCAGCGGGTGACCGTGCGGCTGTCCACGAGCACCCCGCGGACCCGCCGGTCGATCGCCGAGCTGCTGCAGGCGCACGCCTTCGCCGCGCACTGCCAGATCGCCGTCGCCGAGACCCGCGGCATCGCCGTCCGGTGGGTCGACGGCATCGTCAGCGGTACGGCGTCAGAGCTGGCCGAGTTCCTCGCCACGGTGACCCCGGTCCTGGACAGGTCGCACGGCCGGGCCAGCCTCGGCGGCTCCCTCTCGACCGCCACCCACGCCGCCGCCGCCTGACGGGATGGCCCGGCTGGGCCATTCCCCCGACGGCACCTTTCGGGGCACCGTGGACCCGGAGGTGGTCGGCATGGCGGTCCTCGAGGCCCGCAACATCGACAAGCCCGACGAGCGGCGGGACTTCCCGCGCGGTCACCTGGACGCGGTGCACCTGCCGGGCGGCGTGATCTGCGGGCGGACCACGTTCGGCACCGGCTGGCGCTGGTCCGAGTCGGTCAAGCCGATCGCCGGCACCGACAGCTGCATGTTCCACCACGTCGGCTACGTGCTCTCGGGCCGGATGCAGGTGCGGCTCGACGACGGCGCCGAGCTGGAGATCGGGCCCGGCGACGCCTTCGAGATCGCTCCCGGCCACGACGCCTGGACCGTCGGCGACGAGGACTGCGTCACGGTCGACTTCACGACCGAGGACGACCCGCGCTTCGCCGCCGCTCGCTGAGGCACCCGCGCCGAGCCCCGGCGCGACCCGACTAGGGTCGCGCCGTGAGCGAGACGCCAGCAGACCCGTATGCCCTCGCCGGCGAGGCCGCCGCGCGGCTGCGCGAGCTGACCGGCGCCGACCGGCACGACGTCGCCCTCGTGATGGGCTCCGGCTGGGTGCCCGCCGCCGAGCTGCTCGGCGAGACGGTGGCCGAGCTGCCGGTGACGGAGCTGCCGGGCTTCCACGCAGCCGCGGTGGAGGGGCACGCCGGCACGCTGCGGTCGGTGCACGTCGGCGACTCCACCCGGGCGCTGGTCTTTCTCGGCCGCACCCACCTGTACGAGGGGCGTGGCGTGGCCGCCGTCGTGCACGGCGTCCGGACCGCGGTCGCGGCCGGCGCGCGCACCGTGGTGCTGACCAACGGGTGCGGCGGCCTGCGGCCGACCTTCTCCCCCGGCCAGCCGGTGCTCATCAGCGACCACATCAACCTGACCGCGACCTCGCCGATCGTCGGGCCGCGATTCGTCGACCTGACCGACCTCTACTCCACCCGGACCCGCACGCTGTGCAAGGCCATCGACCCCTCGCTGGAGGAGGGTGTCTACGTCCAGCTCCCGGGCCCGCACTACGAGACACCCGCCGAGATCGGCATGGTCCGGGCCATCGGGGGCGACCTGGTCGGCATGTCCACGACGCTCGAGGCGATCGCCGCACGGGAAGCCGGCGCCGAGGTGCTCGGGCTGTCGCTGGTCACCAACCTCGCGGCGGGCATGACCGGCGAGCCGCTCGACCACGAGGAGGTCCTCGAGGCCGGCCGGGCAGCGGCGACCCGCATGGGCGAGCTGCTGGCCCAGGTGGTGCCGCAGCTGTGACCGCTTCGGGGAGCGGCCGCACGGCTGGGCAGGGCCAGGGCCACGAGCACCGCGAGAGCGCTGACACGGTCGACGCCGTCCAGGTTGCCCGCGCCTGGCTGACCGAGGACCCCGACCCCGACACCCGCGCCGAGCTGCAGGCGCTGCTCGACGCCGAGGACCTCGCCGGCATCGCCGACCGGTTCGGCGGCCGGCTCGAGTTCGGCACCGCCGGGCTCCGCGGCGAGCTGGGTGCCGGCCCTGCTCGGATGAACCGGGTCGTCGTCATCCGGGCTGCGGCCGGCCTCTGCGCCTACCTGACCGCACGCGGTGGGCGGAGTGTCGTCGTCGGGTTCGACGCCCGCCACAAGTCCGACGTGTTCGCCCGCGACACCGCCGAGGTGGTCACCGGGGCGGGCATGCGCGCGCTCGTCCTCCCCCGCCCGCTCCCGACGCCGGTGCTGGCCTTCGCCATCCGGCACCTCGGTGCGGACGCCGGTGTCATGGTCACCGCCTCGCACAACCCGCCGCAGGACAACGGCTACAAGGTCTACCTCGGCGACGGCTCGCAGATCGTCCCGCCTGCCGACGCCGAGATCTCCGCCGCCATCGACGCGGTCGGGCCGCTGGCGTCGGTGCCGCGCGGGGACGCCTGGGACACGCTGGGGGACGAGGTCCTCGATGCCTACCTGGACCGGGTCGCGTCCCTGGTCGACCCGGCCTCCCCACGCGACCTGTCCATCGTCTACACCCCGCTGCACGGCGTGGGCCGCGACGTGGTGCTCGCCGCGTTCGACCGGGCCGGCTTCGCCGCTCCCACCGTCGTCGCCCGCCAGGCCGACCCCGACCCCGACTTCAGCACGGTCTCCTTCCCGAACCCGGAGGAGCCCGGCGCCATCGACCTGGCGCTCGAGGCCGCAGCGCAGCACGGCGCCGACATCGTGCTCGCCAACGACCCCGACGCCGACCGGTGCGCGGTCGCGGTGCCCGACGGCGGCGGCTGGCGGATGCTGCGCGGCGACGAGGTGGGTGCTTTGCTCGCCGCCCATCTGGTACGTCGCGAGCCGACCCTGGAGGGCACCTTCGCGGAGTCCATCGTGTCGTCGTCCCTGCTCGGCCGGATCGCCGAGGCGCACGGCCTCGGCTACGCCGAGACGCTCACCGGCTTCAAGTGGATCTCCCGGGTCGACGGACTGCGCTACGGCTACGAGGAGGCACTCGGCTACTGCGTCGACCCGGCCGGGGTCCGGGACAAGGACGGGGTCTCCGCCGCCCTGCTCGTGGCCGAGCTGGCCGCGACGATGAAGGCGGAGGGCCGCACCCTCACCGACCTGCTCGACGACCTGGCCCGCGAGCACGGCCTGCACGCCACCGACCAGCTCTCGGTCCGGGTCGACGACCTCTCGCTGATCCAGGACGCGATGGCCCGGCTGCGCGCCCAGCCCCCGGCGACGCTGGGTGGCCGAGCGGTCGAGTCTGCGGAGGACCTGGCACCCGGCAGCCGGCGGCTGCCCCCGACGGACGGCCTTCGCTACCGGCTCGCGAAGCGCGGCCGGGTCGTGGTCCGGCCGTCCGGCACCGAACCAAAGCTCAAGTGCTACCTCGAGGTGGTCGTGCCCGTGGCCGACGGCGACGTCGCCGCTGCCCGGCGCACGGCGGCCGAGGCGCTCGACGCGGTCAAGACCGACCTGGCGACCGCGCTCGAGCTGGGCTGACGGGAAGGGCGCCGGCCGCGGACGAGCACGCGACCGGCTGCCGTCACCTGGTCACGACGCGGGGACAGGCTCCCGCCACATGGTCACGACCTCCGGGCCGTCGTCCGGCGTCGCGAACCGGTCCCGCACGACGAAGCCGTAC
>DATHAP010000058.1 GCA_035489715.1 Actinomycetes bacterium | reverse complement strand
TCTCCGTATTCGAGGCCAACCCTGCACCGGTCTGGGCCGAGCGCGCACGGGACGAGCTGCGCCGGGTCGGCCTGCGACCCTCCGCACCGGACGGCCTCACGTCCACGGAGGCGCGGGTGGCCGCACTGGCTGCCGCCGGCCGCACCAACCGCGAGATCGCCGCCGAGGTCTTCGCGAGCCCCAAGACGGTCGAGGCGGTGCTGAGCCGCGTGTACCGCAAGCTGGGCGTGCGCTCCCGGGTCGAGCTCGTCACAGCCCTGCCCCCACCACCGCCCTGACCCTGCGGGGGTCCGGCCTCTGCGGACCGGAGCCCCTCCCGATCACCGTCAGTCGAAGAGCGGGCGCAGCAGGCTGCGGCGCCGGACGTCCCAGAGCTGTTCCCGCGCCCGGTCCGGGCCGCCCACCGGCCACCGCTCGGCGATCCCCCGTACCTCCGGGTCCTCGATGGCCTCGGCGAGCACACCGGGGAAGTCGCCCCAGAGCACGGCGAACGGGCGGTCCCACATCCGCTCCTCATGAACGGGCACCGGGTCGGTGATCCCGCTCGCGTTGTGCAGGGCCGCCACCGCCGCATAGGCGTCGTTCAGCGCCTGCTCGCGCTCCTGCCAGCTCGGTGCTCGCAGGGCCCGCCAGAGGATGGGAGACAGCTCGGCACCGCAGTCCAGGCTCGCGAAAGCGGTCCCGAACCACTTGCTGTACGGCGCGTACCGCCGCTCGAGGAGGAAGCACAGCCGCATCAGGTCGTGGACGAGGCGGGACCCGATGAGGGCCGACCCGAGCTCGTCCCCCGAGTAGCCCGCCCGGCCCACCACATTGGCCTCCGGGTGGACCCGCCACCAGGCCGCCACCATCAGGTAGAGCCAGACGTCGCGGGGGTAGTAGGCAAAGCGCCGACGGACGGCCTGCAGCCCGACCTCGTCGTGGAAGACCGCTCCCGCGGTCATCATCAGCAGCGCCTGCTCCGAGAGGGTGAGCCAGTCGCGGGCGTCGAGCTCGCTGTCGACGTCGACGGCCAGCTGGTCCCTGAGGTACCCGCGCACGGTGTGCACCGAGTGGTGAGCCGGACGGTCCGGGAATCGGGCCGGCAGCTCCAACTGCAGCGTCTGGCGCAACGCATCGCCGTGGGCCTCGTCGTCGTCGTCGCGCAGGAAGAGCAGGACGCGCGGTCCCCAGTCGTGGTCCCGGGACATCTCATCGTCGTAGCCCAGCACCTCGGACCCGCGCCCCAGCAGGGCCGCGCTGTGCCGGAGCCCGGGGAACGCCGCGTCCAGCGCGGGTCGGACCTCGTCCTGGTAGTACCGGCGGCTGAGCTCTTGGCCGGAGACCGGAACTGGCACGAGCGACCCCCTCGGGACGTGGGTCCGGCGGCTGGCTGTGCCGTCCAGCCGCCGGGCAAGTCCATCACAGATCGAGGGTGTCCCCGGTTACCGCCGGGGCCGTCGCCGCGCAGGGTCGAGGCGTGCAGCTCCCCGACATCACCAGCGCACCGCTGTGGCTCTCCGAGCACTACTGGCCGGACCTGGTCGACGGTCTGGTCCTCGGTCAGGCGCAGCGCACCGCCATTGTCGCGGGGCCGGTCGGCTGGCTCGGCACGATCGTCGTCCCGGCACAGCGGACCGCGTTCGGGCTCTTCACCGGACCGTCGTCCCACGAGATCGAGCGGGCCCTGCTCGCCGCCGGCCCGGGCGCCGACCGGTGAGTGCGGCGCTGCACGTGACTGCGTGCCGCCACCAGCCCCTCAGGAGGGCCCTGCCATGAGCGCAACCCCCACCCGACGCCGGAGCCAGCTCGCCGTGGCGGTGGCCGGCACAGGTGCCCTCGTCGGCACCGCCCTCTTCACCAGCTCGCCGACGGCGGGCGCGACGACGTACTCGCAGAACCTCAAGGCGGTCCGCGTGGCGACCGCCCGCTTCCACTCCCCGGAGCAGGCGCTGCGCGCCGGCTACCTGGCGTCACCCGAGTGCGTCGCCTCCCCGCTGGGCGGGATGGGCTTCCACTACGAGAACCCGGCGCTGATGGCCGACCCGGCGGTGGACGTCGCCCGGCCCGAGATCCTGCTCTACGCGCCCGACCCCGACGGCGAGCTGGAGCTGGTGGCCGTCGAGTACTTCGGCGACGCCGGCGCGGGTGCGATGGCCCCGAGGCTCTACGGCCAGACCTTCGACGGCCCGATGGCCGGCCACCACCCCGGCATGGGCGTCCACTACGACCTGCACGTGTGGGTCTGGCAGGACAACCCGTCCGGGACCTTCGCCCAGTTCAACCCAGACGTCAGCTGCTGAGGAGGAACCATGCACCGCGCACTCCTCGCGACCGCCACGACGCTCGCCACGGCCGCCACCGCGCTCGTCACCACCGTGGGGCTCGCGGCCCCGGGCAACGCCATCATCGGCGGACGACCGGACACGACGCACGACAACGTGGGCGTCCTGCTGCCCGCGGCCGCCTCGCCGGTGGCCCGCTGGTGCGGCGTGACGCCGGTGTCCCCCACCGTCGTCGTCCTCGCCGGACACTGCGCCGCCCTCCGCCTGGCCAACCTCGGCGAGACCGAGGGCGACATCACCTTCGACCCGAGCTTCATCGATTCGCTCGGCGACCGGGACAGCGGGTGGGCCTACACCGGGCGGGTATCCGACGTACCACGGGACTCTCGCCGCGCACCCGCTCTACAACCCGCACCGCTCCGGCTACGACGTGGCGGTGATGGTGCTCGACGAGCCCATCGCCGGCGTCGACGTCGAGGCGCTGTCCGCCGGGGGCCTGCTCGACGACCTCAAGGCGACCGGGACGCTGCGGGACCAGCCGGTGACCGTCGTCAGATAGGGCACCACCGAACGACGGCCCGGCAACCTCTTCGTCGGGGGTGGCTACCGCCAGATCGCCGAGCAGACCGTGCAGTCACTGGGCGAAGCCGTCGTCCGGCATCAGAGCAGCGACGGCACGACGTGCGCCTACGACTCCGGGTCGCCACTGTTCGTCGAGGACCAGCTGGTGGGCGTCCTGAGCGCGGGCGACGCGGCCTGCTCGAGGCTGAGCATCTCCGCGCGGCTCGACGTGCCGGCCGTGCGGACCTGGCTGCTCGAGCAGGTCGCCGCCCGGTAGGGCCCGTCGCCCGCGATGCAGAGGCCGACGGTCGGCGCCAGGAGGGGACACCGACCGCCGGCCTGCTGCGGTCAGTGAGCTGTCGGGGCAGGGTGCGGCGCGCTCATCGCGCGGTGCGCAGGAAGTAGCGCTTCCCGATGTCGCGGGCGATCTCGGGGAAGTGCTTGGCGGTCTCCTGCATCGTCGTCCGGTAGTGCAGCCCGCCCCAGACCCGGGCGTCCTCGACGTCGTCGACCAGGTCGTCGAGCCGGTCGTACGTGCGGCTCTTGCCGACGACCGTGCTGGTCACCGTGAGCTCGACGTGCTTGGTGCCGAAGTAGCGACGCAGGGACTCGGTCACAGCGGCGGTGATGCAGCCGTGGCCGGACGGGTACTCGGGGTGGTTGCCGGTCACCAGCGGCCGCCAGGTCGGGTCCGGGGACGTCGCGTCGTTGCCGTCGGTGCCGGCCCGCGCGATCGCGTGGTTGGGCCGCCAGAACATGTAGTGGTACTTGGCCTCCCAGCAGGCGACCATCGTGTCCGCCGCGGAGACGTGCACGTATGCCAGCAGCCGGGCGGACTCCACGATGTCCAGGCCCTGCGCCTCGACCAGGTCGCGGAGCGCGCGGCTGTACTGCATGAAGGTCTGGTCGGTGAAGAACCGGACGGTCTCGGTCTGCTCGGCGGTCCGGTCCGTGCTGTCGGCCCGGCCGAGTGCCAGCAGCTCCTGCACGTCGGTGGCGTACTGCTTGCCGGTCAGCTGGTACGGCGCGGCCGGCCGGTACGACGACTGGTCGTCATAGGTGAAGGGCCGGACCCCGGGGAGCTTGGTGTCGACCGGCGCGGTCGCCGCGATCGGCTCGAACACCCCCGGCCCCGGGGCGGTCTGGACGTAGGGGACGACGTCGTCGTAGTGGTCGCCGAGCCGCGCGGCGAGCATGCCGGCGGCCGCCGCCGCGCCGACAGCAGCGCCGGCCTGCTTGGCCGGGCCGGCCGGGATGGTGGCGAGGTAGGTGTCGAACGCCGTCTGCACGGCGCCCGCCTGCGCCGGGACGCGGGTGACCAGGACGTCGCGCGCGGCCTGGGCGACAGCAGCCTCCGCCGAGGCCCCCGGCGGCGCGGACACCGTCGTGACGAACGGTTCGAGCCCACCTTCGACAGCGGCGACGGCGTCGTACATGGCACCGTGGACCATGCCGCCGAGCACCGTGCTGCTGGCCGGCGGACGGCCGGCGGCGATGGCGCTCTCCGCGACGGCGCTCCAGTGCACGACGGCGTTGTCGGACGTGTCGGCGGCCGTCGCGACCGGCTGCCCGGCCGCCACGAGGGGGGCGATCGTCACGGTGGCGAGCAGCCCGACGGCGACCCTCAGGTGCGTCTTCATGTGTGGTCCTCTCCTGGTGGGGTGACCGCCTGGTGGCGGGGCAGCAGCTGCTGCGACGGGTTGGACGCCGACCGTTGAGTCGCCCACGGGGGGCGGATGGTTGTCCTCCCCGGGGACGCTGGTATCGACGACGTGGCACGCGATCCGTTGACCGCGCCGGCCGAGCGGGTCCGATCGACCGCGCCGGCCGGGACGTTCACGGGCCTCCGGCTCCGGAGGTGACCGCCTCGACGACGCGCACCGGATCTAGACCGGCGGCCCGCGCGGCGCGCTCGGCGTCGAGGAGAGTCGGCGCCTCGAGGACGAAGTAGCAGGTCTCGTCACCCGGCACGTTGATCGAGCATGCGAAGCGCACCGGGGTGCCGGACTCCGTCAGCTCACCTGCCGACGCGTCGACGCGCTGCTCGCGGGCGGCGCGCTCGTCGGCACGGGTCCGCGAGAGGTAAGTCTCGACCAGGTAGCTCGGCACCCGATCGACGCTAGGTCGGCGGTGCGGACCCGGAAACGCGGAAACCCCCCAACCTTGCTCGGCGGGTCAGGACAGGGCGCGGGCCAGCTCGGTGCGGGACCGGACGCCGAGCTTGGCGTAGATGTGGGTGAGGTGCTTCTCGACGGTGCTCTCCCCCAGGAAGAGCGTGCTGGCGACCTCGCGGTTGGTCCGTCCCTCGGCGACCAGCGCTGCGACCCGTTGCTCGGCGGGGGTCAGGCCCTCGACCCGGGTCCGGCCGCCCACGCTGCCGACCTCGGAGCGCACCCGGTCCACCCACCAGGCGGCACCGATGGCGGCGAACTGGGCGGCAGCCGCCTCGAGCGCCTCGCGGGCGGCCCGCTTCTGCTTGAGCCGCCGGCTGGCCTGGCCGAGGGACAGCAGGGCCCGTCCCCGCTCGTAGGGGTCGAGCAGCGGCCGGTGCAGGTCCACGGCGGCCGCGAACGTCGCTGCCGCCGACTCCAGGTCGCCGGCCGCCGCGGCCAGCATCCCGCGGCAGCGCAGGACCTGCGCCGGCGCCAGCCGGTGGCCCAGCCGCTGCACCTGCAGGTCCCAGTCGTCCACCACGACCGACGCCTCGTCCGGTCGGCCGGCCTCGAGCAGCGCCTCGACGTACTCGTCGACCCAGAACGCCATCGCCCGGGAGAAGCCGGCGCTGCGCTGCCCTTCCTCGACCGTCTCGAAGCGCGCCAGCGCCTCACCGGTCCTGCCCTCCCGCCGGTCGAGCGTCGCGAGCACCGCGAGCAGCGAGCGGTCGGTCGAGCGACCGCCGGGCGGCCCCTCCCCGGCGACGACCGGCGCCACGAGCTCACGGACCAGGTCGTGCTCGCCCTGGGCGAGCGCCACCCTGGCGAGGGGGAACGCGACGACAGGGTCGTAGTCCGCGCCGGGCAGCCGGTACTGCGCCGACAGCTCCATCGAGCGCTGCGCGTGGCGCCGGGCCACGTCGTAGCGGCCGCTCCGCTCCTCGACGAGGGCGAGGTACCACAAGGCGTTGACCGTGACCGGCTCGTCGCGGTCCTCCGCCAGCCGGAGCAGCTCGGTGAGCACCTCCAGGGCCCGCTCGGTGCGCCCCGACCAGTAGAGGCAGTGCCCGACCGCCTGCGCGGCGAAGAGGACCGTGTCCTGCTCGTCCGACCGCCGGGCGAGAGCCAGCCCGCGCTCCGACAGGTCCAGGGCGACCGGGTCGCCGCCGTTGCACAGCAGGACCGCGAGCGTGCCTAGGGCTCGGGCCGTCAGGAGGTCGTCGGCGACCTCCTCGGCCAGCCGCAGCGCCTCCCGTGCGTGCGCCACCGCCACGTCGAGCGACTCGGTGATGCGGACGACGTAGGCCAGCTGCTCGTGCAGACGGCTCTGCCGGGCGGCGTCGCCCTCGGCCGCGACCAGCGCCGCACGACGGTGCTCCGCGGCGGTCTCGAGCGCACCGTTCTCGCCCTCGAGGTCGCCCAGCAGCGCGAGCACGTCGGCTCTCTGGCGGCCGGCCGGCTCGTCGGTGAGCAGTGCCCGCGCGAGGGCGAACCCGCGCTCGGACTCGCCGCTGGCCAGGTGGTCGCGGGCGGCCGCCCGGGCCCGCCGACCACGCTCCTCGCGCTGCTCCGCGGGGGTGGCCCGCATCGCCGCCTCACCGAGCTCGGCGGCCAGCGCGGTCGCCCCCCGGGCCCGCGCCGTGCGGACGGCACGGTCGAGCTCGTCGGCTGCGTCCGGGTCAGGGCCGTCGAGCGACGCGGCGACGTGCACCGCACGGGCCAGCGGCTCGTCGAGCACCTCGGCCGCCCGCCGGTGTGCCTCGGTGCGCTGCCCGGGCGAGGCCCGAGCGACTGTCTCCGAGGCCAGCAGCGGGTGCGCGAAGCGGACGATCCCCGCCCTGACCTCGACCACCTCCGCCTCGACCGCCGGCGCCAGCACGTCGGTCGGCACGCCCGCGGCCTCGAGCAGCTCGGTCGTGGGTGCGCCGACGACCGCGGCGACCAGCAGCCCGGCCCTGGTCGGCTCCGGCAGCGCCCGCAGCCGCGCGTCGACCAGCCGCTCGAGGCTCGGGGTGAGCGGGAGCGGGTCGAGCGGACCCCGCGCGGTCCCGTCCCCCAGCGCCCGGGCGAGCTCCAGGGCGTAGAGCGGGTTGCCGCCGGAGGCCTCGTGCAACCGCCGCAGCGTGGGCCGCGGGAACGTGCGCCCGAGGCTGTTGCGCAGCAGCCCGTGCACGGCGCCGACGCTCAGCGGCTCCACCCGCAGGACCTCCGTGCGGCCACCAGCCAGCGCCGCCTCGACGGCGGTCGGCGCACCGCGCCGGGTCAGCAGCAGGCGCACGGACGCGTCGTCCAGCCTCCGCAGCGCGAAGCCGACGGCGCCGCCCGACGTGCGGTCCAGCCACTGCACGTCGTCGATCGCGAGGACCAGTGTCGCCCCCTCGGCGAGCAGCCGGAGCGCCGACCGAACTGCGACGCCCAGCGCCCGCGGGTCGGGGACGTCGTTGTCCGGGTCGGCGAGGACGAGGGCCACCTCGAGCGCCCTCCGCTGTGGCGGGGTGAGCCTGGGCAGCACCTCGTCGGCGCAGGAGTCGAGCAGGTCGCCCAGCCCGGCCAGCGCCAGCTGCGCCTCAGCCTCCGCGGGCCGCGCCGACAGGACCCGATGCCCGTGTCGCTCGGCCGCGGCGATCCCGGCCTGCCACAGCGTGGACTTGCCGATGCCGGCGTCGCCCTCCAGGAGAAGCGCCGACCGGCCGTCTCCCTGGCGAGCCATCAGCTCGCGGACCGCGGCCAGCTCGGCGTCGCGCCCGACGATCTCGGTCATGGTGGCGCCGATCGTGCCACGCCGCACCGAGCCGGCGCGGGTCAGCCGCAGGCCCCGCCGGTCGCGGGCTCGAGGGTCGGCGCACCGACCGTCGGCATGCCCAGCAGCACGCCGGCCGGCGTCGACGCCGACTCGGTCCGGGCCGCCCACGCGTCGCCGGCGCGGGTCCGGCGCACGGCCGGCGCACCCGGTCGTACGTCGTCGAGCCGGCCGGCGTCGGCCAGCAGGTGGTGCGGAGCCGCATAGGTGACCCGGGCCGTGACCACGTCACCGGGTCGCGGCAGGGCGGCCGGGTCGGTGGCTGCGTCGAAGGCGACGTGGACGAGCCGGTTGTCCCGGGCCCGGCCGGAGAGCCGGTGGGTGGCGCCGTCCTTTCGGCCCTCGCCCTCGGCGACCAGCACCTGGAGGTCGCGGCCGACCTGGCGCTTGTTCTCCGCCCACGAGACGTCGTCCTGCAGCGCGACCAACCGCTCGTACCGCTCCTGCACGACCTCCTTCGGCACCTGGCCGTCGAGGTCGGCGGCCGGCGTGCCGGGTCGCTTGGAGTACTGGAAGGTGAAGGCGCTCGCGAAGCGTGCCTCGGCCACGACCTCCAGCGTCTGCTCGAAGTCGGCGTGGGTCTCGCCGGGGAAGCCCACGATCACGTCGGTGGTGATGGCGGCGTCGGGCATGGCCGCACGGACCCGGGCGATGATGCCGAGGTAGCGCTCCCGTCGGTAGGAACGGCGCATCGCCTTGAGCACCCGGTCGGAGCCCGACTGCAGCGGCATGTGCAGCGACGGCATCACGTTCGGCGTCTCGGCCATGGCGGCGATCACGTCGTCGGTGAAGTCCTTGGGGTGCGGGGAGGTGAAACGCACCCGCTCGAGGCCGTCGATGCCGCCACAGGCGCGCAGCAGCTTGCCGAAGGCCAGCCGGTCGCCGAACTCGACGCCGTACGAGTTGACGTTCTGCCCCAGCAGAGTGACCTCGAGGACGCCCTCGGCGACGAGTGCCTCGACCTCGGCGAGCACCTCACCCGGCCGACGGTCCTTCTCGGTGCCGCGCAGCGAGGGGACGATGCAGAAGGTGCAGGTGTTGTTGCAGCCGACGCTGACCGACACCCAGGCCGCGTAGGGCGACTCGCGACGGGTCGGCAGCGTCGACGGGAAGACGTCGAGCGACTCCAGGATCTCCACCTGGGCCTCGTGGTTGTGCCGGGCGCGCTCGAGCAGCGCGGGGAGCGACCCGATGTTGTTCGTGCCGAAGACGACGTCGACCCACGGGGCCCGGCGGGTGATCTCGGCCCGGTCCTTCTGCGCGAGGCAGCCGCCGACCGCGATCTGCATGCCCGGCCGGACCTTCTTGACCGGAGCGAGGTGCCCGAGGTTGCCGTAGAGGCGGTTGTCGGCGTTCTCGCGCACCGCGCAGGTGTTGAAGACGACGACGTCGGCACCCCCCTCGGCACCCTCGTGCCGCGCGTAGCCCGCGTCCTCCAGCAGCCCCGCCAGCCGCTCGGAGTCGTGGACGTTCATCTGGCACCCGTAGGTGCGCACCTCGTAGGTCCGTGCACTCATGACCGGTCCAGGGTACGGCTCAGGACCAGCCGTGGTCGGCGCGCAGGGCGCCCGCGACCCGGTCGAACCGGGCCCGGTCGAGCACCGCGCCCTCCCGCCGGATGCCGTCGGACGGCAGCTCGAGGACCCGGTCCAGCCGGACCCAGCTCCGCCGGCCCTCGCCGTCCCACGCCCCGCTGCCCAGGGGCAGCCAGCCCGGCTCCCCGTCGTGGTGCTCCTGGCTGGACAGCATCAGCCCGAGCACCGTCCCGGCCCCGCCGCCGGCTGCGGCGGCGCCCCGCCCGACGACCAGCACCGGCCGGTCCTTGCCCTGGGACGGGTCGTCCTCGTAGGCGACCCAGCCCCAGACCACCTCACCCGGGTCGGCGCCGCCGTCCAGGTCCGGGGTGTACTCCAGCACCCGCCGTGCGCCGGCCACCGGCGGGCCGGGTCGCGGCACCCCCGGCCCCGGTCGCGGCACGACCGGCCCGGCACCGCGTCGGGCGCTTGCCGGCCGGGTGCCGCGCGACGTACGACGGAGCGGTTCGAGGAGCGACTCGAGGATCGAGCCGAGGCGACGAGGCACCTCGCGACGGTAGCCCAGCCTCAGCGCGCCACCTCCGTCGCGCGCGACTCGCGCACGACGGTCACCCGGATCTGGCCGGGATAGGTCAGCTCGGTCTCGACCTGCTTGGCGATCTCCCGGGCCAGCACCTGGGCCTGGATGTCGTCGACCACGTCGGGCAGCACCATCACCCGCACGTCGCGGCCGGCCTGCATCGCGAAGACCCGGTCGACGCCGACGTGACCGCCGGCGATCTCCTCGAGCCGGTGCAGCCGGGTGACGTAGGACTCGAGCGACTCGCGGCGCGCGCCGGGCCGCCCGCCGCTGATCGCGTCGGCGGCCTGGGTGAGCACGGCCTCCAGGGTGCGCGGCTCGACCTCCCCGTGGTGCGCCTCGATGGCGTGCACGACGTCGGGGTGCTCGCCGCAGCGGCGGGCCACTCCGGCGCCGACCATGGCGTGCGAGCCCTCCACCTCGTGGGTCAGGGCCTTGCCCACGTCGTGCAGCAGGCCGCATCGGAGCGTCAGGGCCGGGTCGAGGCCGAGCTCGCCGGCCATCAGGCCCGCCAGGTGAGCGGTCTCGACGAGGTGGCGCAGCACGTTCTGGCCGTATGACGTCCGGAACCGCAGCCGGCCCAGCAGCATGACGAGCTCGGGGTGCAGGTCGGTCACCCCGACCTCGACGAGGGCATCCTCGGCCGCGCGCTGGCAGTGGGCGTCGACCTCGACCCGGGCCTTGTCGACCGCGTCCTCGATGCGCTGCGGGTGGATCCGGCCGTCGAGGACCAGCGCCTCGAGGGCCAGCCGGGCGACCTCGCGGCGCACCGGGTCGAAGCAGGACAGCAGCACCGCCTCGGGGGTGTCGTCGATCACCAGGTTGACGCCGGTCACCTGCTCGAAGGCCCTGATGTTGCGGCCCTCTCGGCCGATGATGCGGCCCTTCATGTCGTCGCCCGGGAGGTGCAGGACCGACACGACGGACTCGGTGGTGGCCTCGGTCGCCAGCCGCTGCACCGCGCCGACGACGATCTCGCGGGCCCGGGCGTCAGCGTCCCGGCGGGCGGCCTGCTCGATGTCGCGGGCGAGCAGCGCTGCGTCCCGGCCGGCCTGGGACTCGGCGGTGGTCAGCACCTCTGCGCGGGCCTCACGAACGGTCAGACCGGCCGCGTGCTCCACGTGCCGCAGCCGCTCGGCCTCGACCTCGGCACGCGCGACCACCAGCGCCGCCTGCTCCTCGGCCAGCCTTGCCTCGCGGCGGGCCATCGACTCGCCGCGCTCGTCGAGGTGGCGGAACTGCTCGTCCAGCCGCTCGGCCCGCTCGTCGACGCGGTGCTCGCGCACCTCGACGTCGTGGCGCTGGACGTCGGTGCCGCGCCGCCGGCGGCGCAGACCGAGCAGCAGCGTCGCGAGCACCACGAGACCGACCAGCTCGACGGCGGCGACGACCAGCAGGGCGAGTGCTCCGGCGTCCATCGCTGCGCCCTCCTCCGCCGGCTAGGACGGCGAAGGTGGCCGCGGCCCGGGCACGACCCGCCAGCCGGGACGAGCGGGCCGCCGCCGGCCGCCGGTGTGGGCAGAGGGGGAGAACGGCCCGGCGTCGCGCGCCAGGTGCGGATGGTGCGGATGGTGCCGGTCGGTCAGGCGTCGTTGTCGGTCGTCGGTCTGTCGAGTCAGGAGCGGTCGGCCGCCCGGTGTCCCGGCGCCGGCCCCTCAGTCCGGAGGCTAGAACCGGGTCAACGGACGGTCAAGGACGATCTTGCCCCGGGATGAGGCGAGGCGCGGCGGGCTGAGGCGTCGCTGCGGGTACGGTCGGTCGGTGGCCACGCTGGACGACGTCGCGACCATGGCGCTCGAGCTGCCCGAGACGACCGAGGGCGAGCGGCACGGGACCCGGACCTGGGCGGTCCGCGGCATGGTGTTCGCCTGGGAGCGCCCCTTCAGCAAGGCCGACCTCCGCCGTTTCGGCGAGGAGGCTCCCCCGGCCGGCCCGATCCTCGCCGTGAAGGTCGAGGACCTCGGCGAGAAGGAGGCGCTGCTCGCCGCAAGGCCCCGGGCGCTGTTCACGATCCCGCACTTCGACGGGTACGCCGCGGTGCTCGTCCGGCTCCGCTCCGTGTCCGCGAGGGCACTGCGGGAGACGGTCCTCGACGGGTGGCTGGCGTGCGCGCCGGCCGAGCTGGCTCGGACCTACGTCCGCCAGGACTGACCGGCCGATGGCACAGCTCGCCCAGGTCAACGTCTCGTTGCAGCGGGCGCCGATGCGGCACCGCACCATGGCCGGCTTCGTCGCGGCGTTCGACCCGGTCGCCCGGCATGCGGCGGAGAGCCCCGGCTTCGTCTGGCACCACCGGTCTGACACCGGCCACACGGTGCTCGACGAGGAGCGCCGGCCGCAGGTGGTCAACCTGACCGTGTGGCGCGACTACCCGAGCCTGCACGACTTCGTCTACCGCAGCGACCACGGCCGGCTGCTGCTGCGGCGCTCCGAGTGGTTCCTCCCCACCCCGCAGCCCTCGACCGCCCTCTGGTGGGTGCCGGACGGCGAGCGCCCGACCGTCGAGCAGGCGCTGGCCCGGCTCCGGCACCTGCGCGAGCAGGGCCCGACACCGCAGGCGTTCTCGCTGCGCCGGCGGTTCACCCCCGATGGCCGGCCGGAGCGCAGCGCCTCCCGGCCTGGCGCCGCTGCGAACGAGCGCTAGAGCCCGTCCGGGGCCACGAAGCCGTCGTCGGACGCGTCCGGCTCGGCAGCCGGCGCGTCGCGGTCGCCAGCCTCGGCCGTCAGCGCCTCGCGCACCACGCGCATGGCCAGCCCGGAGCCGTAGCCCTTGCGGGCGAGCAGGCCGGCCAGCCGGCGGACCCGGGTCTCGTAGGGCAGCCCTCGCGTCGACGGCAGCCGCCTGGCCACCAGCGACTCGGCGGTGGCGACCTCGTCGTCGAGCGTGATGGCGGCGAGGGCGGCCGCCGACTCCTCGTCACCCACGCCCTTGCGGCGCAGCTCCTGCTGCAGGGCACGCCGGGCCAGCCCCCGGCTGTCCCGACGGGTGCGGACCAGCAGCTGGGCGTAGGCCTGGTCGTCGACCAGCCCGACCTCGCTGAACCGGTCGAGCACCCGGGTGGCCACCGCGTCGGGCACGTCGCGGGCCGCGAGGTCGGCCGCGAGCTCGGCCCGGCTGCGCGGCGCCGCGGTCAGCCGGCGCAGGACGATGCCCTTGGCGACCGACTCGGGGTCGGCCTCCGGCGTCTCGTCGGCCGCGGTCCCGGGGGTGGGCTGGTCGGGACCGGCCCACCGCCGGGGTCGCTGCCGGGCTCGGTGCCCGGTCACACGTCCGAGGGGTTGACCGCGGGCGGCGGGACGACGTCGATCGGGCTGTCGTCGAGCGGCTGGTCGACGCGGGCGCCGATGCCCAGCTTCTCCTTGATCCGCTTCTCCAGCTCGTCGGCCAGGTCCGGGTTGTCGCGCAGGAACGACCGCGCGTTCTCCTTGCCCTGCCCGAGCTGGTCGCCGTCGTAGGTGTACCAGGCGCCGGACTTCTTGACGAAGTTCTGCTCCACGCCGACGTCGATCAGGCCGCCCTCGCGGCTGATGCCGGTGCCGAACATCAGGTCCATCTCGGCCTGCCGGAACGGCGGGGACACCTTGTTCTTGACCACCTTGACGCGCACCCGGTTGCCGACCGGGTCGGTGCCGTCCTTGAGCGTCTCGATGCGCCGCACGTCCAGCCGCACCGACGCGTAGAACTTCAGCGCCCGGCCGCCGGAGGTGGTCTCCGGAGAGTTGTGCACCATGACACCGTCGACGAAGTAGTTGTGCGTGCCCTCGACCTCGATGTCGAACCGGTGCATAGAGCGCGTCCGGGGCTTGACGTGGATGTCCAGGACCCGTGCCGGCACCGGGCGGAGCTCGGGCTCGACGAGCTCGGGCTCGACGGCGAACTGCCCGCGGAACCTCGGCAGGAGCTTGTAGGCCATGGACGGGTGAACGTAGGGAGCGATGAGCTCCTGCAGCTTGGCCGTCGCCTCGGTCGTGAAGCGGAGCACCGCCTGCTTCCGAGCACCGCGCAGGGTGACCACGCAGTCCAGACCGTAGGTGTCGGTGAGGTAGCTGACGAGCCGCTCCCGCGACCCCTCGCTCATCGCCTCCACGCAGATCTCAGCCCGGCCCGAGCCGCCTTCGGTGCGCTGCTGCAGACCCTGGGAGCGCAGGGTGAAACCGGCGTCGTCCATGTACCAGACCGCCAGCGCCAACGGTGTCAGCGCCTTGAGGTAGTCCCAGGTGAGGTGCTTCTTGCCGCCACCCAGGTAGACGACCTGCTGCAGCTCACCCAGCTCGGGCAGCGGGGTGAAGTCGGCGAACGCCGAGCCTCGGGCGTCAGTGCGCCGCGAGCACTCGATGTTGCCGAGCAGGGACACCTTCCAGTCCAGGTAGTCGGCCTGAGCGGCACCGTGACCCATCCGGAACCGCACGCCGTGGCGGCCCCGGCGGTTGGGCGAGAGGTTGGCGTCACCCATGAGCCCGCCCAGCACGACCTGCCACTGCTGGGTGCTGAGCCGGACCTGCTCGGCCTGAACGACGCGGTCACCCGGGAGCAGCTCGCCTGCCTCGCGCCAACCGCCCGGCGTCTGGATCAGGTGGTTGGCCGTCGCGGCGAACTGGGCCCGCCCGTTGCCGCCCGAGCGCTCCACCGTGAACTGGAGGAACTCGTCGGTCGGCCCGTTGTCGAACCAGTTGGTGACCTTGCGTGGCACGATGCGACCGGCCTCGCTGTCGTACGACAGGACCTCGACCGGCAGCTTCTGGTTGACGATCTTGCCGATCTTCTCCTGTGTCCCGTCGGCCAGGGTCACCCGAGTGTTGTAGGAGAAGCAGCCGAACATCACGCCGATCTTCTCGCGGAGCTGGTTGATGAAGACCGCGGAGGTCTTGGACGAGTTGAGGGCACCGGTGAGCTTGCGCAGCGCCTGGCTCATCAGCCGGGCTTGCAGGCCGACGTGGCTGTCGCCCATCTCGCCCTCGATCTCGGCACGCGGCACGAGCGCGGCCACCGAGTCGATGACGATGATGTCCAGCGCGCCGGAGCGGATGAGCATGTCGGCGATCTCGAGGGCCTGCTCGCCGGTGTCCGGCTGGGACACCAGCAGGGCGTCGGTGTCGACGCCGAGCTTCTTGGCGTACTCGGGGTCGAGGGCGTGCTCGGCGTCGATGAACGCCGCGATGCCGCCGGCCCGCTGCGCGTTGGCGATCGCGTGCAGCGCCACGGTGGTCTTGCCGCTCGACTCCGGTCCGTATATCTCCACCACGCGGCCGCGTGGCAGGCCGCCGATGCCGAGCGCGATGTCGAGGGCGATCGACCCGGTGGGGATGACCTCGATGGGCGCCCGGACGTCGTCGCCCAGCCGCATCACCGATCCCTTGCCGAACTGCCGGTCGATCTGGGCCAGCGCCGTGTCGAGCGCCTTGTCGCGGTCTGAGGAGGGGGCTGATGAGGGAGCCATGGCTGCCATCCCGGTCGATGAGGGGCGGGTCGTCTTCTTCGTCGTCACGTCTCGAAACCTAGGGCCGGCCCCGGACACAACCTGCTCGGCCGGCCGGGTCTGTGGATGTCTGTCGTGGTCTGCGTCGGCTGTGGACACTACCCGAACACGTGTTCGATCAGGTGCCGACACGCCGGGCACGCACGGCCGGGTGGCCGAGGACCGCGAGCACCAGCATCGGCAGCGCCAGCGCCCCCGCCAGCGCGTTGAGGGTGCCGTAGCCGGCCAGCCCCACGACGAGGCCGGCGAGCGCTCCCCCCACCGCACCGCAGGCCCCCATGACGAAGTCCGCCGCGCCCTGCACCGCGGCCCGGGAGTCCACCGAGACGGACTCCGACAGCAGCGTCGAGCCGGCGACCAGCGCGCACGACCAGCCCAGCCCGAGCAGCACCAGCCCCACGCCGAGCACCGCGTCCGAGGTCGCCGTCCCGGAGACCAGGACCGCGGCGAACAGCACCACGTTGCCGATGGCGAGCACCGCTGCCCGGCCGACCCGGTCGCTGAGCAGGCCGACGACCGGCGAGAGGGCGTACATCCCGGCGACGTGCAGGCTGATGACGAGGCCGACCACCTCCAGCCCGGCACCCTCGTGCCGCATGTGCACGGGGGTCATCACCATCACCGACACCATGACCGTGTGCGCGACCGCGATCGCCGTGACGGCGAGCGCGGCCGGCGGTGACGCGCGTACGGCCGACAGCGACTCGGCCAGCGAGCCGTGGGCCGGCCGCTCGGTGCGGCCGGTGAGCCGCCGGGCGGTCAGCAGCGGGTCGGGCCGCAGCGCCACGACGAGCACGACGGCCGCCAGGCCGAAGGCGGCCACCGAGAAGAGCAGCGGACCGGCCAGCGCGGGCATCGACAGCGCCTCGGCGAGCGACCCGCCGGGTCCGACCAGGTTGGGGCCCAGGACGACGCCGACGGTCGTCGCCCACACGACGGTGGCCAGGGCGCGGGCCCGGTGCCGGTCGTCAGCCAGGTCCGCCGCGGCGTACCGCGACTGCAGGTTCGTCGCCGTGCCGCAGCCGAGCAGCAGTGCCCCGGCCATCACGAGGGGGAACGAGTCCCAGCCGGCGCCCCCGACCATCAGCACCGCACCCAGCAGCGCGGCGAGGTAGCCGCCGACGAGGCCCGGCCGTCGCCCGTGCGCCGCCATCACCCGGGCCATGGGCAACGCCGCCACGGCACCGCCCAGGACCGACGCGGTCTGCGACAGCCCGGACAGCGACGTCGACCCGGACACGTCCTCGGCGATCAGACCGCCGACCGCGATCGCGCTGCCCACCCCGACCCCGCCGAGCACCTGCGACGCCGAGAGAACCCGGACCGTGCGCCGCTGCACCGCCGTCGGGTCGAGCTCCACCCGAGGAGGCTACGGCTCGCCGCCCACGGCGGGTGCGAGTCGTGCGAGGACGCGGGCGCTGCTCAGGAAGTCGTCGCGGTGACCCCCGGGATCTGGTCGGAGCGGAAGGCCGCCACGAACAGGTGGTGGTCGGCGCGAGCCCGCTCGGCGTAGGTGTGCGCGAACTCCACGAGGTCCTGGACGAAGTCGTCCACGTCGGACACCGCCTCGGCGACGACGTCCTCGGTCTGGAAGTCCACCAGTGGGGTGTCTCCGGAGTCCTTGTCGCTGACGCAGTGCACCTTCGCGGTGGCCCGGCCGAGCTGCTCGACCACCGGCACCAGCTGCCCGGGCTCGGAGAGCTCCGACCAGTCCAGGTCGGCGTCGTACGGCGAGATCTCGGCCACCACGTAGCCGGTGCCGCCCATCTCGGTCCACCCGAGCCACGGGTCGGCGTGCGCCTGCAGCGCCGACTGCGAGACCGCGGTGCGGTGACCGTGGTGCTTGAAGAACTCCCCTGCCTGCTGGTCGTCCACGACGCGGCTCGGAGCTGCGACGTTGCCCTGCTTCATCGACAGCACGATGTCGTTCTCCAGCGCCTGGGTGTGCCCCTCGACGAGGATGTTGTAGGCCGGCAGGCCTGCACTGCCGATCCCGAAGCCGGACGTCGCGACGACGTCCTTGAGGGCGTAGCTGATGCTGCCCAGCCGCTTCGACTCAGGGATCGTCCTCAGGTAGGACTCGTACGCGTTCTCGACCCGGCGCCGCTCGCGCCGGCCGAGCTCGCGGGTCCTTGGCCCGTGCCGGAACCGTCGCTGGTAGTCGTCCACGACGGTCAGCCGGTCGAGCAGGTCGACCCGGGTGGACAGCTGGGCCTGCAGCAGCGCGGTGCGCACCGCGTCGCTGGCGGTGTCGAGCCGCAGCGCCCACTCGTGGTCCCGGTCGCTCTCGACGAAGACGTGCACCTGGTCGACGTACGACCGCAGGTACCGCTCGCAGAGGTCGTCGATGACCGTGTCGGGCAGGGCCTTCTGCCAGCACATCAGGGCGAGGCTGGCGACGAAGCGGCGCAGGTCCCAGGTGAACGGCCCGAGGTAAGCCTCGTCGAAGTCGTTGACGTCGAAGACCAGCGCCCCCTTGCCGTCCATGTACGTCCCGAAGTTCTCGGCATGGAGGTCCCCCTGGATCCAGACCCGGCCGGCCTTGCCCTGCGTCCAGGGGTCCTGGTGGCCGCCCTGCTCGGCCATCGCTGCCATGTCGGCGTAGAAGACGCAGGCGCTGCCGCGGTAGAACGCCCAAGGGTCGGCGGCCATCTTGCGGAACTTCGCCCGGAACGCGTCGGCGTCGGCCTCCATCAGGTCGGCGAACGCCTCGACCAGCGTGTCGACGATCAGCTGCCGGCGGTCGTCGTCGTCCGATCGGGTGCGCTTCGGGCCGCTACGGGTCGTGGTGGGCACCTGCCACCCTTGCCCGGCGGCGCGGACCCGCACACAACTGTGACCCCGCACCGACCGCAGTTCGGCTATCAAGGAGTGACCGGTGCCCGGACCGGTCGGGCGGGAGGAGGACCGGATGGGGGCATGCCGCCGGCTGGCCGCCGTGCTGCTGTGCTCGCTGTGCTCGCTGGGCGCGCTGGCCGGCTGCGGCGGCGGCGCGGAGCCGGACGCCCGCGAAGCCTCCGGCGGCGGCACCACGTCCGCCGCCTCGGCCGGACCGACGGAGCGGGTCACCCCGAGGGCGACCGCAGCGCTGGACTCGATCGCCGTGATGGGTCACTCCGGCGCCACCGGCACCCTGACCGACCCGGACGACGTCACGCGCGACGCCACCGAGAACTCCTGGGCGACCGGTGACAACCCGCGCGTCCGCAGCATCTACCTCCGCCTCGCCGGGACGCACCCCGCGATGGTGGGGCACAACTACAACGTCGCGGTCAACGGCTCCACCGTCGGCGACCTCCGGGCCCAGCTGCAGCGGCTCCTCGAGGTGGCCGACCCGCTGCCCGACATCGTCATCGTGCAGACGATCGACAACGACATCCGCTGCGACGGGACGGACGCCGACAACGTCGCACCCCTCGGGGTCGAGCTCGGCCGCATGCTCGATCTGGTGCGGGAGAAGGTCCCTGGCGTCTCCCTCTTCCTGGTCAGCCAATGGGCGAGCGTGCAGACCTACGCCACCTGGGCGGCCAGCCAGCCGGCCGTGGTCGTCGAGAACTCGGGCACCGGACCGTGCGACTTCTTCACCCCCGACGGAGACCTCCGCCCGGCCGGCGTCCGGTCGCTGCAGGGCATCGTCGACGGCTACTGGGGTGCCGTCGAGAAGGTGTGCGCGGCTCTGCCGAAGTGCTGGACCGACGAGGCGGCGCTGCAGGGGATGAGCATCACGACCGAGGACCTGGCGCGGGACTTCAACCACCTGTCCGTCGCGGGGCACGCCAGGATGGCGAGCATCGCCTGGCAGGCCTTCCCGGCCGAGATCAAGGAGCGCGACTGACCGGCCCCGACCGGGCTAGGCGAAGAACGCCACGATCCGCTCGGTATCGTCCGAGAAGGCCCAGCGCGCGGTGATCCTGCCGTCCTTCATGTGGTAGATCTCGGCCGTCCGGTATCGGAGGGTCGCGTCGCCACGCCGCGCGGTGACGTCGAGGAGCTGGACGGCGTGCTCGTCGTTCGCGACGACGTCATGGGTCTCCGCCTCGACCTGGAAGTCGCCCACCGACTCCGCGTAGCGCTGGGCCAGCGCCTGCTTGCCCCGGGTCGGCTCGGCGCGCCCGATCTCGTGCCACTCGACGTCGTCGGCGAGGACGCTCATCGCGGCCTCCATGTCACCGGACTTCGTCCGGTCGGCCAGCTCGCGCAGGACCCTCGCGTTCGGGTGCTCGTCCATGGTCGCCTCTCGTGCTCGCCGCTTGCCGGGACGTCTCCGACTGTTGCAGGAGCGGCCGGGGTGCGCCAGACCGGGCGAAGACCCGAGTGCGCGGCGTCACTCTTCGTGGAGCACCCGGTAGTCGGCGAGGATGGACCCGGACGAGGTGCTGGCCGCCCGGAGCAGCTGCAGCCTCTGCATCTCGTGCGGGTCGCTGAAGAGCCGGCGACCACGCCCGGCCAGGGCAGGGGCGATGACCAGCCGGAGCTCGTCCACGAGCCCGGCCCCGACCAGCGACCGCGTCAGCTCGATGCTCCCGTGGACGCCGATGTCACCCCCCCGCCGGGCCTTCAGGTCCCGCACGAAGTCAGGGACAGGGCCTTGGATCGCCGTAGCGCCGTCCCACTCGTCCGGCAGCGGCGTCGATGTCGCCACGTGCTTCGGCGTGCTGTTGATGAAGCCTGCGAAGGGCTCGATGTCCGACGTCGGCCAGAACGTCGCCCACTCGTCGTGCATGCGTCGCCCCAGCAGCACCGCGTCCTGGGTCTCGATGACGGCATTCAGGTGCTCCTGCATCTCGTCGTCGAACACGTCGACGAACTCCTCCGGCGCCTCGGCGACGCCGTCGGCGGACAGGAGCGTGTAGGCCACGAGCCTGCGCATGCGACTCCTTCAGGTGGGGCCCGCCGGGCGGCGGCCGCTCCGGGGTAGACGACCGGGAGCCTGCGGACTCATCGGTCGGCTCCTAGGGCCGGCGAGCAGTGCGCGGTCAGCGCTGCGCGGGCGGGACGTCCATGCCCTCGCAGACCGCCCGCCAGACCCGCAGGGCCGGCTCGCCGTCGGCCAGCGCCTGGGCGGCGGTCCGTCCGCCGAGCTCGGTGAAGACGTGCAGCTCGGCGAGGTACTCGGCGTGCGGGCCGAACTGCCCGCGCATCCGCTCCCAGAAGTCGGTCAGCCGCATGACCCCAGTATCCCGGACCTGCGGCCCCGCCCGCTCAGCCGCGGCCCCAGGCCGAGCCCGAGGAGTAGCGGCGCAGTCCGGCCGTGAAGGTGGCCCAACCCAGTCCCGCGAAGATCCCGGAGACCCCGAGGAGCATGGCGGCGTCGGCGACATCGAAGTCGTCGACCAGCTCCGCGGGCACTCCGCTGACGAAGGCAGCCGGGACCGCGGTGTAGAGCAGGACCTTCGTCGCCCCCGCAAAGACGTCGGCCGGGTAGGACGCCAGCAGCAGCACCGCGTTCAGCCCGAGGTCCGCGCCCTCCCCCCGGCCGGTGAAGAAGACCAGCGAACCGGTGAGCACCAGGAACCCGGTCAGCAGCACGGCGCTGGCGAGCGTGCCGGCCACGTATACCAGCGTGCGCTGCGGGGTCGGGTCGGCCGCCACCGCGAAGAGCACCAGGCCGAAGGCGACGTCGCCGAGGTTGACGGTGTCGAGCCGGCGGACCAGCAGGTTCGGCAGCGGCGCGACCGGCAGGGTCAGCACCTCGTCCAGCGAGCCGTCCGCCACCAGCGTCGGGATCCGGCGGCTGTTCGAGAAGAGGCCGAGGACGAGGCCCGCCGACGTGGACAGCACCGCGAGCAGCAGGAGCACCCGGCCGACGTCCCACCCGCGCACGGACGCTACCTCCTGGAAGAAGATCACCCAGAACGCCACCCAGGCGAGGTCGTTGGCGATCATCGCGCCGATCTGCGTCCAGAAGGCGGACCGGCGGGCCGCCGCGTCGGCGAAGGCGCCGCGCAGCACGGCTCGCGTCGCGGGGGCGGCGCGGCTCATCCGCCCACCACCTGCAGCCGGCGCTGCCCGGCCGAGAAGACGGCGCCGGCGCCGGCCGCGAGGACCACCAGCCAGCCGGCCTGGACGAGCAGCAGCCAAGGCTCCACGTGACCGGACGCGAGCCGGGCGGGTGCGTAGGCCATCGTCATGAACGGCAGCGCCATGGCCACGTCGCGCAGGACGCCGGGCAGCACCTCGAGCGGCAGCAGCATGCCGCCGAGGATGAACACCAGTTTCTGGTAGAGGAACCACATCGCCCTGGTGTCCCGCAGCCAGAACGCGGCACCGGCAAGGGCGTGCTGCAGGCACAGGTTCGCGGCCACCGCGAGGACGAGCGCGGGCAGCGCGAGGGCAGTGGCGGCCGTGCTCGGTGGCGGTCCGGCCACGATCCAGGCGAACGTCGCGCCCGGGAGCAGGAGGATCCCCAGACGGGCCGAGCAACGCCCCACCTCGGCCGCCAGTCGCACCGCGACCACCGGCAGCGGTCGCAGCATCTCCACCGCGACCGCCCCGGAGCCGATGTCGTCGCCGACCTCCTCGATCATCCGCACGTTGATGGCGCAGGTGGCGGCCTCGGCGGTGAAGACGTACCAGGTGAGAGCGACGGCGCTGTAGCCCGCGACGTCGCCGTGCTCGCCCGCCGCCGCCCGCCAGAGCGCGGACAGGATGCCCGACACGAGCAGGTAGAAGAGCAGCGCCACGACGAGCCCGTCGCGCGAGGCGAGGACCCGGCGGCCCGACACGTCGGCAGGAACCGCGAGCCGGCGCAGCAGCGGCACGCTCACGGCCGCCGCTCCGCGTAGATCTCCGCGATGACCTGCTCGAGCGGCGGGTCGACCACGGAGATGTCGCTGACCGACCAGGTGTCGAGGACCCGGCCGAGCACCTCGCGTATCGAGGTGCGCGACGTGTCGACCGACAGCTGCGCGGAGGTCTGGTCGCTGGCGAGCACCGTGACGCCGTCGAGGTCGAGCGGCGCCCCGGCCCGCTCCAGGCCGACGTCGACCAGCTTGGTCGACAGCATCGTCCGGCGCATGGCCGGGACCGAGTCGTCGTAGATGAGCCGGCCGGCGCTGATGACGACGACCCGCTGCGCGACGTGCTCGATGTCCGCCACGTCGTGGGAGGTGAGGAAGACCGTCGTCCCCGACGCCTCGTTGAGGGTCACGAGCAGCTCCCGGAATCGCCGCTTCGCCAGCAGGTCGAGCCCGATGGTCGGCTCGTCGAGGAACAGGATCTCGGGGTCGTGCAGCAGACAGGCTGCCAGCTCGCAGCGCATCCGCTGGCCGAGGGACAGGTCGCGCACCGGCTGGTCGAAGAGGTCGCCGGCGTCGAGCAAGTCTCCGAGCTCGGCCACCCGGCGCAGCTCACGGTCCCGGTCCATGCCGTAGATCGCCCCCAGCATGCGCAGCGACTGGCGCGGGCTCAGCTCGAACCAGAGCTGTGACCGCTGGCCGAACAGCGTGCCGGTCCGGGCCGCCAGCGCCCGCCGCTGCTGCCAGGGCACCAGGCCGAGGACGCGGGCGGTGCCCGATGTCGGGTGCAGGATGCCGGTGAGGATCTTGATCGACGTCGACTTGCCCGCGCCGTTGGGACCGATGAACGCGAGGCGCTCCCCTCGCAGGACGGACATGGTCAGGTCGTGGACCGCGTCGACCGCACCGGCCGACGCCCCGGACCCGCCGAACCGCTTGGTGATCCCGGCCGCCTCGATGGCCGGGTCACCGTCGCTCGGCGCCGGCATCCTCATCGGGCGATCATCCTCCTGCCACCCACGCCGAGCCATCGGATTCGACCCCGACACGAGCGACCGGTCAGGTGAGGAGGAGCTTCTCCAGCCGGCGGCCGGTCACGACCATGCCGATGACGCCGAGCAGCGCCAGCACCAGCACGTGCCACAGCGAGTCGAGCCCGACCGTGCCGGTCGTGAGCTCCCGCAGCAGCTGCGCGGAGTGGTAGAGCGGTGACAGCCGCACAACCCACTGCAGCGACTCGGGGTAGACCGAGATCGGGTAGAAGGTGGCCGAGAAGAGGAACAGTGGCAGCTGGACCAGCGTGATGTAGCTGAAGTCCTGCCAGCTGCGCATGTACGTCGTGCAGGCGGTGCCCGCAGCGGCGAAGCAGAAGCCGGTGAGCACGACGGCCGGCAGGGCCAGCAGCGCCCACCACGACGTGATCAGCCCCATGAACAGCATGACGACGATGAACGCGGCGGAGTAGAGCGAGCCGCGGGCCAGCGCCCAGGTGATCTCGCCCACCGCCACGTCGACCGGGGTCACCGGCGTGGCGAGCACCGCGTCGTAGAGCTTGTTGTACTTCAGCTTGAAGAACAGGCCGAACGTCGCGTCGATGATCGCGCCGTTCATCGCGCTCGCCGCGAGCATCGCCGGCGCGACGAACGCCGTGTAGGTGACGACCTGGCCGCCGGGCAGCTCGACGTCGCCGACCAGCTGCGAGACGCCGACGCCGATGGAGAACAGGTAGAAGACCGGCTCGAGGAAGCCGGACACCAGCACCAGCCACTCGTTGCGGTAGACGCGCACGTTGCGCTCCACCAGGTAGCGGGCCCGGCCGGAGCCGACCAGCCGCCGGGTGACCAGCGGAGGGGTGACGCGGAAGGTGCCGGGCGCGGTCACGACACCAGCCGCCGGGTGAAGGTGCGCAGCGCCCACCAGAAGCCGACGGCGACCCAGAGGCACAGGTAGGCGACGTGGCCGACCGAGGGCAGCAGCTCGGGGGTGCCGAGGGCGAGGTCGCGGCACAGCTCGACGCCGTGCCAGAGCGGGGTGAGGACTGCGACCCACTCCAGCCAGTCGGGCAGCTGCGAGATCGGGAAGAAGGTGCCCGAGAAGAGGAACATCGGCATGACCAGGAACCGGAAGACCAGCGCGAAGCCGCTGTCGGTCTCGAGGGTCGCCGCGTAGCCGAACATGCCGGGCACCCAGGCGGCGCCGGTGAGCACCGCAGCCGGGATGCACAGCACGGCCCACGGCGAGTGCAGGGTGCCGAAGAGCGCCATGATGACGAGGAAGACCGCGGCCGAGATGCCGAGCCGCAGCGTCACCCAGATGACGTGGCCCGCCAGCACGTCGCGGACGCGCAGCGGGGCCGCGAGCTGCGCGTGGTACTGCTTCGCCCACTTGATGGCCCCGAGCACCGGGTAGCTCGACTCGAACGCCGCCTGCTGCATCACGCTGGCGGCCATCAGCCCCGGTGCGATGAAGTCGAGGTAGCTGACGCCGCCGAGGGTCTGGGCGCGGGCCCCCTCGTCGACGATGGAGCCGAGCCCGAGGCCCATCGCGGCCAGGAACCCCAGCGGCGTCAGCACCGTCGGCGCCCAGGTGCCCCGCCAGGTGCGGCGGTACTGGACCCGCCAGAAGTCGACGGAGCGGCCGACCAGCGCCGCGGCGGAGGGTGCGGGCGGAAGGCCTCCGGTCGTACGTCCCGAGGTGCTCAGCACGCTCACTCGACGAGGCTCCGTCCGGTGAGGCGCAGGAAGACGTCCTCCAGCGACGACCGGCGCACGAGCACCGACTGGGTGACGACGCCGCAGCCGTGCACCTCGGCCACGGTCGCGTCGCCGTCGTCGCTGTAGAGCAGGACCCGGTCCGGCAGCACCTCGACCCGGCTGACCAGCCGGTGCAGCGGCCGCTCGGTCTCGGCGACCAGTGCCTCGACCTTCTCGCCCGCCACCTCGGTCTCGCCCGCCGTGAAGCGCAGCTCGACGACCTCTCGGGTCGACCACTCCTTGATCAGGCCGGCCGGGGAGCCCTCCGCCGCGATGCGGCCGGAGTCCATGACGACCAGCCGGTCGCACAGCTGCTCGGCCTCGTCCATGTAGTGCGTTGTGAGGACCAGGGTCACCCCCTGCTGCTTGAGCCGGAAGAGCCGGTCCCAGACCACGTGGCGGGCCTGCGGGTCGAGCCCGGTGGTGGGCTCGTCGAGGAGCAGCAGGTCGGGGTCGTTGATCAGCGACCGGGCGATGGTGAGCCGGCGCTTCATGCCCCCGGAGAGCGGCTCGACCAGGCTGGCCCCCCGCTCGTCGAGCTGGACGAACTCGAGCAGCCGCCTGGCCCGCTCGCCCGCCTCCTGCCGGGACAGCCCGAAGTAGCGGCCGTAGACGACGAGGTTCTCGTAGACCGACAGCTCGAAGTCGAGGGTGTCCTCCTGCGGGACGACGCCGAGACGGGCCCGGATCCGGGTGCCGTCGACCGCCGGGTCGTGCCCCAGCACCCGCAGGGTGCCGTCGGTCACCGGCGAGACGCAGCCGATCATGCGCATCGTCGAGGACTTGCCGGCGCCGTTGGGCCCGAGGAACCCGAAGGCCTCACCGCGGGCCACGTCGACGTCGATGCCGTCGACGGCGGTGAAGGACCCGAAGCGCTTCACCAGGCCGCGGGCGTGAACGAGAGGCAGCTCGTCGGTCGTCTCGGTCGTCGTGTCCGGCACGGTGACCGACCCTAGGCCGGGCGTCGGACAGCGCGGAACCGACTTTCGGGGCGGGTAGGCACCCGACCTGCCCGGAACCGGGTGACGCTGGGCGCCGGCGAGTCGACGACCGTCACCTTCACGCTGGACAAGAGCGACTTCGGCTTCTACGACAACCGTGGGAAGTACGTCGTCGAGCCGGGCGCGATCGAGGTCCACTCGGGGAGCTCCTCCGAGCAGGTGAGCGCTGCGAAGACCCTCACGATCACCTGACCGGCGTCGACCGGCGGGCCTTCGGTGCACCTTCTGCTCCGAAGGCCCGCCGGCCCGTTGCTCACGGGTGGCCCCGGTGTCGGTGCCGTGGGTGAGGATGAGCCGGTGACCTCCCGGTTCTCGCCCGCGACGCAGGCCTGGTTCGACGCGTCGTTCAGCGCGCCGACGGCGGCCCAGACCGGTGCGTGGGACGCCATCGGCTCGGGGGCCAACGCGCTGGTGGTCGCCCCGACCGGCTCCGGCAAGACGCTGGCCGCCTTCCTGTGGTCGATCGACCGGCTGGCCAGCGAGCCGCCGCCGCTCGACCGGCAGCACCGCTGCCGGGTGCTCTACGTCTCGCCGATGAAGGCGCTGGCCATCGACGTCGAGCGCAACCTGCGCGCCCCGCTGACCGGCATCCGGCACGCCGCGACCCGGCTCGGGCTCCCGGAGCCGGAGCTCACGGTCGGCGTCCGGTCCGGCGACACCCCGGCCGACGAACGGCGCCGCTTCGGCCGCA
>DATHAP010000057.1 GCA_035489715.1 Actinomycetes bacterium | reverse complement strand
GGCCGCTCGACGGTGCCGGCGTCAGGGCGGTCCCAGCCGGCGGCCATCGTGAGCAGGACCGTCTTGCCCGAGCCGGACCGGCCGGCGACGGCGACGATCTCGCCTGGCTGCACGGCGAGGGCGACGCCGTCGAGCACGGTGACGTCGCCCGCCGGCGTCCGGAACGACTTCCGCGCGCCGAGGATCTGCAGGACCGGCGCGTCCGGACCGCCGGGCGCCGACGGCCCGCCGCCCGTCACGCCAGCACCCGGCCGTCCCGGAGGGTGACCATGGCGTCCGCGGCGGCGATCACGGCGGGGTCATGGGAGGCGACCACCAGCGTTCGTCCCGTGGCGACCAGGTCCCGCATTGCCTCGATCACCAGTGCCCCGGACCGGGTGTCGAGCGCAGCGGTGGGCTCGTCGGCGAGGAGGAGCGCCGGATGGCCGACCGCCGCGGCCGCGAACGCGACCCGCTGCTGCTCGCCGCCTGACAACTCCTCGGGGTGGAGCCTGGTGCGGTCGGCGAGCCCCAGGGCGGCGAGCAGGCCGCCGGCCTTGGACGCGTCGGCACCCCGGAGTCGGGCGGCGAGCGCCACCTGCTCCTCGGCCCGCAAGTAGGGGAGCAGGTTGTCGGCCGGCTCCTCGAGGACGACGCCGATCGAGCGCCTCCGCAGGCGCCGTCGAGCGCGAGCGCCGAGCCGGCCGACGTCGACGCCGTCGACGACGACCGACCCTGCGTGCAGCAGCTGCAGCCCGGCCATCGTCCGCAGTAGCGACGACTTGCCGGAACCCGAGGGCCCGGCCAGGACCGAGAGCCGCCCCCGCTCGAACGTCGCGTCGATGTCCCGGACCGCGTCCACCACGGCGGTCGCAGTCCGATAGCGGACCGACACGCCGCAGCAGCGGGCGGCCGGCTCGCCGGTCTGGGCGCTCGGGGTCGGGTCGGGCGGCACAGCGTCAGACGCCTGCCCGGAGGACGTCGATGGGATCGTCGCGGTCGGTGCGGTGCTGGACGACGGCGGCAGCGATGACGGCCACGACGGCGGCGGTGGCGGCGAGCGCGGTGATCACCGCGGTGGCGGGGCGGAGCACGGGGCCGGGACGGAAGGCGGGAACGGGGTCGAGGCGGCCGTGCACCAGCCAGGCCCCGGCCAGGGCGATGCCGAGACCCAGCCAGCAGCCGACGACCACGCTGGCAGCGAGCTCGATGAGCAGGGCCCGGCGGTGCTGGACGGACGTGAGACCCATGCGCCGGGCGAAGGCGTAGCCGAGCAGGCGGTTGCGTCGACGGGCGTCGAGGTAGGCGGTGAGGCCGCCGAGGACGAGTAGGCCGGCGCCGACGGCGATCGCCTGCATGAAGTCGAACGTCCAGGCGACGGTGAGGAACGCCGCCCGGTCGACGACCTCGGCGACCTGCCGGACCTCGACGAAGCGGGTGCCGGCAGAGTCCAGCGCGGCGAGGATCAGGCCGCGGTCGCCGCGGATCCAGGTCTCGAAGCGGGCGCCGGTGAGGTCGAAGCGCTCGACGTTGGCTGCGGCGACGAACACCGTGGGCACGGGGCGCTTCATGCCCGGGAACGCCCGGACGTCGGCGACCTGCTCGATGGTGAACCGGGTGGTGTGGGGGCCCCGGATCACGACCCTCGCGGTGTCGGCGAGGTCCTCCATGCCCGTCACCACGACCGGGACGGGACCGTCGTCGCCGGCCGCCCGGCCAAGGCGGTCGAGCACGTCCCCGAACCCGCTCTCCGAGAACGTGCGGTCCCAGAGTGTGGCGTCCTCGAACGTGGTCGGGTCGATGGCGAGGACGGTGACGTCCTGCTCGCCCGAGCCGGCGTCGACCCCGGCGCGGGTGTAGCCGTCGACCTGGGTCGCCCGGGCGGCGAGCCTGTCGGGCAGTCGCTCGTCCTGACCGAGGCGGATGGAGACGTCGCTGCCTACGAACGCCCGGGCCTTGATGTCGAGGGTGGCCTCGAGCGAGCGGTTGAGGGTGGCGGCGTAGCCGAGCACACCGGCGGCGACGGCCGACGACGCCATCAGCCCGACGACCGCCACGTGATAGCGCGACACGCGCCTGACCGCCAGGTAGAGCGGGGTCGGCCAGCTGCGGCTGAGGACCCGGACCCGGCCGATCCCGAGCACGAGGAGCCGGGAGGCGACAGCGACGGCCGACAGCAGGAACAGGACGGGAAACAGCAGGCCGAGCGGATCGACCCGGCTGACCCGGGCGCCGTGGCTGACCGGGACACCCCACTCGCCGAGCCGCCGGTAGGACACGACGGCCGCGCCCACGAGCGCCAGCTCCCACGGCACGGCCCGCAGCCACGCCGGGGTGTGCCGCCGGGCCCGCCCGGTCCGCACCCGGCGGGTGACGACCGCACCGACGACGAGCATGGCCGCCACCAGGCCGACCGCAGCGCTCGCCACAGCCCGGACGACGGCGGATCCCTCGAGAACGGGGGACGGGCCCAGCCACATCACAAGGCCGTAGGCGAGGCCGACACCGCCCACCGCCCCCGCGGTGAGCGGGACGATCAGCTCGAGCACCGCCTTGAGGCCCAGAGCCGACGGTGAGACGCCGCGGACGGTCAGCAGCGTGATCTCCCGGCGGCGGCGGTCGGACCAGAGCGACGCGGCCGCCGCCACGAACCCGACGCCGGCGAGCGCCGCGCACCCGGCGACCGGCCAGACCCCGCCGGCGACCGACGTCCGGATCGAGCCGGCCCGATCCACCACGAACGGCAGGTGGGTCTCGAAGAAGTGGGCGACGAATTCGCGCTGGTGCTGGTCGTCGTACCCGCCCTCGGCGACGCGCCCGGCGGGACCTACGGCAGCCGACGGTCGCCCCTCGGAGCACCAGTCCAGCCCGGTCGCGGTGGGCGACACGCAGGCCAGGTCGTCGAGCAGGCCGCGGGTGCCGGCGACAGTCAGCCCACCTCGTAACGGTGCCTCCCAGGTGAGGGCGACCCGGTTGACGCCGAGGTCGGCCATCAAAGCGGCGAACGTCGGCCGGTCGACGAGCACGACCGGCGGGGGCAGGATGCGGTCGAGGCCGTTCCCCCGGGGAAGCAGGAGGTCGCCGTGGGTGCACCAGGCCTCATCGACCCTGATGCCGGCCAGATCTCGGTACACGCCCGTCACCGGGACCGCCGCCCCGCTGATGGTCGCCATGTCCCCCGGGCCGAGGCCGGTGGCTTGGGCCGCGCGGTCGGCCAGCAGCGCCCCCCGCCCCGCCGTGCCCTCGAGGATCTCGATGTGATCGGTCGCGCCATCGCGGGTCAGGACGACAGCCGCCGTGTCGTCGTCGGAGCCGGGACCGGCCAGCTGAACGGGCTCCGAGCGGGCCCAGCGGGTGACAGGTCCCACGTCGCCGGCGAGCGCACGCAGCGGATCCACACGCGTGGACGCCGCGTCGGCCGTGGCCACGGAAGCCGTGTAGCTCACCCCGGTGTCCCGGGGGCACCGCTCGTCGGCCTGCACCGCCACCGACGCCGTCCCCACCGACGACAAGAACAGCGGCACCGCCGTCACAGGGGCCACCAGCACCACGCCAGCCCCGGCCACCATCGCCATGACCCCGGCCCGCCGCCACAGCAGCCACGGCGCACGCCGCCACGGCGGCGACCACAAGGTCGCGAACGCGGCACGCAGCCGGCCCCCCATGCTGGCGCACGCTACCGGCACCACCCGCTCACACCCGGTCGCTCACCCCTCGGGCGCTGCACCCCGGGCCGGGCCAGCCCGACCCCAAGCGTGACCGTGGCGACCGGTCGCGTACCGTCGTCGGCATGACGCCGGAGGAGATCGCCGACCTCGTGCACCTGCGCCGGGCGCGCGACCTCATAGACCGCGACTACGCGCAGCCCCTCGATGTCCCGGCCATGGCGCGTGCCGCGCTCATGTCGCCCGCGCACTTCTCGCGCAGGTTCCGTGCCGCGTACGGCGAGACGCCCTACTCCTATCTCATGACGCGACGCATCGAGCGCGCGAAGGCTCTTCTGCGTCAGGGGATGTCGGTCACCGACACCTGCGTCGCCGTCGGTTGCACGTCGCTCGGCTCGTTCAGTTCGCGCTTCACCGAGATCGTCGGCGAGACGCCGTCGCAGTACCGCGCGCGCGATCACCGCGACCGCGAGGTCGTTCCGTCGTGCGTGAGCATGATCGCGACGCGACCGCGGCGTACGACGGTCACGGTCTGAGCGCTGCCGACCTGCACGGAGGGGTCGGCTCCGAACGGGGCGGTGCCGGCGCACCGGACGCCCGCCCGCCCCGGCACCGAGCAGGATCGGAGAAGCACGCGACGGTCGTTGCTCCTACGGTCGTCGCATGGCAGTCACCGTCTCCGCAATGTTCATCCCCGTCCACGACCCCGACGCCGCGCTCGGCTTCTACCGCGACGCGCTGGGCCTCGAGGTCCGCAACGACGTGGCGTCCGACGGCTTCCGCTGGGTCACCGTCGCCGCCCCGGGGCAGGACGTCGACATCGTCCTGTTCCAGCCGCACGGCGGTCGTTCGCAGGCCGAGGGCGACACCCTCCTGTCGCTCGTGACGCAGGGGTCGCTGCAGGCCGCGATCTTCCGCTCCGGCGACCTCGACGCCACGTTCGAGAAGGTCCGGGCGTCGGGCGCCGAGGTGCTCCAGGAGCCCGCGTCGCAGCCCTGGGGCGCGCGCGACTGCGCGTTCCGCGACCCCTCGGGCAACCTCGTCCGCATCGCGCAGGCCTGACCGTCGTCCGCCCCGGAGTCCCGCACAACGCACACCGGCTTCGACCCGCGTGCGCTGGCCACGCCGTACCGCTGGTTCCGCATATCCCCGCGCCGCATCCAGGCCGGTGTCGCGCCACCCCGGCCGACACCGCCGATCAGGTAGACAGCGACCCGGTTGCCGCGACCGCGCCGACGAAGGAGAACCAGAGGTACTGCTCGAAGCTGGTCTGATCGAGCCAGGCGACGCCGACGGAGACCGCAAAGGCGGCCCCGCGTGACAGATGGAGACACGATGAGCACGGCCACGAGGACGGACATGCAGTCGCGTGCGCTGCATGTTGCCGACAGCCACGATCTGATCCGCGTGCAGGGCGCGCGCGTGAACAACCTCAAGGACGTCAGCGTCGAGATCCCGAAGCGCCGGCTGACGGTGTTCACCGGCGTGTCGGGCTCGGGCAAGAGCTCGCTGGTGTTCGGCACGATCGCTGCGGAGTCGCAGCGGATGATCAACGAGACCTACAGCGCGTTCGTGCAGGGGTTCATGCCGACGCTGGCGCGGCCCGAGGTCGACGTGCTCGACGGCCTGACCACCGCGATCATCGTCGACCAGGAGCGGATGGGCTCCAACCCCCGCTCGACCGTCGGTACCGCCACCGACGCCAACGCTATGCTGCGCATCCTCTTCAGCAGGCTCGGGCAGCCGCACATCGGCTCACCAAACGCGTACGCGTTCAACGTCCCCTCGGTCCGGGCGAGCGGTGCGATCACCATCGACCGAGGCGCCGGCAAGACGAAGACCGAGAAGGCGAGCTTCACTCGTCTCGGCGGCATGTGTCCGCGCTGCGAGGGCCGGGGCTCGGTCACCGACTTCGACCTGTCTGCGCTGTACGACGACAGCTTGTCGCTCAACGAGGGCGCGCTCACGATCCCCGGCTACAGCATGGACGGCTGGTACGGCCGCATCTTCCGCGGCTGCGGCTTCTTCGACCCGGA
>DATHAP010000056.1 GCA_035489715.1 Actinomycetes bacterium | reverse complement strand
TGCGGGCGAAGAAGTAGCGGAAGTCGACGCCGATGTCGACCCACTCGTTCATGCCCTGCTCGAAGGGCAGCTCGATGCCCAGGCCCACCGACACCCCGCCGGCCTCGCAGGCGCCCTTGTTCGCGGCCTCCATCGCGCCCGGCCCGCCGCCGGTGATGACGGCGTAGCCGGACTCGGCCAGCAGCCGCCCGACCTGCACGCCGAGGGCGTACTCCGAGCTGTCCCGCGAGATCCTGGCCGACCCGAACACGCTGACCGCGCGGCCCAGCTCGGCCAGCGCGCCGAAACCCTCGACGAACTCCGACTGGATGCGCAGCACCCGCCACGGGTCGGTGTGGACCCAGTCGCTCGGCCCGCGCGACTCGAGGAGCCGCTGGTCGGTCGTGCTGGACTCGATCTGGTCGCGGCGCAGCGTGACCGGCCCCTTGTGGACCTCCGTGCGGTCGCCGTCGTCGTCGCCCGTGCCGTCCGGCGGGCTGTACTCCAGAGCCATGCAGCTGAGGCTATCCGGCGTCGTCCGCGGGACCACCCTCGGTGAGCTGCTCGAAAACCAGCCGCAGGGCGGTGACCTGATCCTCGTCGAGCCGGTCGAACATCGCCTGGCGCACCGCCGCCACGTGCCCCGGCGCGGCGGCCACGAGGGCGTCCCGGCCGGCGTCGGTGAGCACGGCCAGCGCGCCACGACGGTCGGTGGGGTGCCGGTCCCGCCGCACCCAGCCCCGCTCCTCGAGCCGGGCCACCGCGTGCGAGAGCCGGCTCGGCGACGAGCTCGTGATGCGTGCCAGCTCGCTCATCCGCAGCGTCCGCCCCGGCGCCTCGGACAGCATGGCCAGCACCATGTAGTAGGCGTGCGGCATGCCGGCGTCGCGCTGCAGCTGCCGGTCCAGGGCCTCGTCGAGTGCGGCCCCGAAGCGCAGGTAGACCCGCCAGGTGCGCTGCTGCTCGTCGGTGAGCCAGCGCGGCTCGGCAGGAGCATCCTGAGAGGGCACCCGCCCACGGTACCGAGGGAATACTTGAACACTCAAGTTCCTTGCTGCTAGCATCATTGAGAGTTCAATCACCACACGCTGGGAGCAGCCATGCCGGTCCGCCGCCTCAACCACGCCGTCCTCTTCGTCCGCGACGTCGACGCCAGCGTCGCCTTCTACCGCGAGGTCCTCGGCTTCGCCCCGATCGAAGGGATGGCCGAGCTGCGCGGCGCCGCGTTCCTGCGCGCACCGAGCTCGACCAACGACCACGACCTCGGCCTGTTCGAGATCGGCGCCCAGGCCGGCCCGTCCGGTGCCGGGCGGTCCACCGTCGGGCTCTACCACCTCGCGTGGGAGGTCGAGACCCTGGCCGACCTGGCCGAGATCGCCGAGCGGCTGCAGGAGCGCGGTGCGCTGGTGGGCGCTACCGACCACGCGACCACCAAGGCGCTCTACGCCAAGGACCCGGACGGCATCGAGCTCGAGGTGAGCTGGCTGGTGCCGGCCGACCGGCTGACCCCGGAGATCCTCGCCCTGCGCAGCGACCTGCGGGCGCTCGACCTGCCGGCCGAGATCGAGCGGTTCGGCGCCGACACCGTGGGCGGCCTCGGCATCTCGGTGCCCGCCCTGGCCTAGCGGCGATCCCGTACCGACCAGCACACAGTCCCCGGCTGCCGGCCCTACCCTCGCCGGCTGTCGCGCTGGCCAAGGAACCGAGAGCCGGAGGACTGAGTGTTCTCCGGTCCGCCCTCAACCTCGAGCCGGCTCGCGCGTCTTCGTGAGGTGACGGGACGCGCAGCGGCACTGGGCCAGGATGAGCCGGTGGCCGACGACCGGGCAGCCGAGGCACCCGCCGACCGGGCAGCCGAGGCACCCGCCGACCAGGCCCTGACCTACGAGCAGCTGTTCCACGCGCACTTCCGCGCCATGGTCCGGCTGGCCGCGATGCTCGGCGCCGACGATCCCGAGGACCTGGCCCAGGAGGCGTTCGTCCGGCTGCACGGCCGGACCCGGGCGATGCGCGACCCCCACGCGGCCGTCGGCTACCTGCGCACCACCGTCGTCAACCTGACCCGGTCCCGGCTGCGGCACCTGTCGGTGGTGCGCCGCGCTCCGGAGGTCGCACCGGAGTACGTCGCCTCCGCCGAGCACGACGCCGTACGTCGCGAGGCCGGTCGTGACCTCGTCGCCGCGCTGGGCCGGCTCTCGGCACGCCACCGCGAGGCGCTGGTCCTGCGCTACTGGCTCGACCTGTCCGAGGCCGAGATGGCCGACGCCATGGGGGTCAGCCGCGGGACGGTCAAGTCCCACGTCTCCCGCGGGCTCGATGCCCTCGCCGCGCTGATGGAGGACCACCGATGAGCCCGGACGCGAACAACAGACTGGAGCGGGAGCTGCTCGAAGCCCGCGCGCACTTCGACGAGGTGCCCGTCTCGCCGGACGCCTGGCAGCAGAACCAGCACCGGCTCGCTGTCGCCCGCCGCCGTCGCGGTGGCCGGCTCATGGCCGTCGCCGCAGCCGTCGTCGCCGTGGTCCTGCTCGGAGCGCTCGTCGCGTCGCTCGCGGACCAGGGACCGGACCGCGGGGCGCCGGGCAGTGGGGGAAGCGGCAGCGACGATCCGTGGCTGCAGGAGAACATCCTCGGCGAGCCGCAGCTGGTCGAGAGCCGGCGACTGGACGGTCGGGACATGGCTCACGAGCTGGTCCTCACCGACACCGACGGCTCGGGGCCGCAGCTGTGCGACCGCTTCACGACGCTGGAGAACGACGGCGGCGCGGGTGGCTGCACACCGCGCCAGCCGGACGCCGACGACTCCTCGGTGGCCGTCGACTGGATCTCGGGCACGACCGGCAGCGGGGACGGCCTGCACGGCGTGGTGGCCGCCGTCGACGACCGGGTCATGAAGGTCCAGGTCTGGATGGACAACGGGGACATGACGCTGGCGGAGCTGCACCCGACCGGCTGGCAGGGCACCCGGGTGCTGGCCTTCACGGCGCCGCCCGGGGCACCGGTCCCGCAGCGGCTGGTGGCCTACTCCGACGCCTCGGGGACGGTGCTGCAGGCCGTCGACCTGGCCCACCTGTTCGGCAAGAGCTGGCTGCCGAACCAGCAGGCGGACTGCGCCGGCGTGCAGCAGGTGGCGGCCGCCAGCTTCGCCGGCGGCATCACCGTCCAGGCCTCCTTCATCGACGCGCGGATCTCCTACACCGGTACGGGTGCTGGCGGCACGCGCGAGGTCTGCCGGTCCATGACCGAGGCACCGGTAGCTGTCGTGCGCACCGGTGACCGGCTGGTCCTGGTCATGGCGCCCGAGGTGGCCGCGATCCGGCTCGACGGCCAGGGACGGCTCGGCCCGTCCGGTCCGGCGGCGCCGGTCGGCACCACGATCTGGCGGGCGACCGTCCGGCCGGTGCAGGACCTCCGCCCCGAGGACACCCTGGAGTTCCTGGACGGGTCCGGCGCCGTGCTGCAGCGCCTGCCGGTCAGGTGGATCATCTGAGCCCGGTCAGGACAGCCAGGCGAGCATCCGCTCCTCGCACTCGAGGATCGGCGCCACGTCGCAGTACTCCTCGCGCTGGTGCGCGACGCCCGGGTCGCCCGGACCGTAGTTGACGGCCGGCACCCCGAGAGCCGAGAACCGCGCCACGTCGGTCCAGCCGAACTTCGGCTGCGGCTCCCGGCCGACCATCGTCACGAAGGCGGCGGCTGCGGGCTCGGACAGGCCGGGCAGCGCGCCGGGTGCCGAGTCGACCACCTCGACGTCGTACCCGTCGAGGACCCGCCGCACGACCTCGGCGGCCTCGCCCTCCGACCGCGACGGGGCGAAGCGGTAGTTGACGCTCACCCGGCACTCGTCCGGGATGACGTTGCCGGCCACTCCCCCGGTGATGCCGACCGCGTTGAGCCCCTCGCGGTAGACCAGGCCGTCGATCTCGACCTGCTCCGCGTCGTACGCCTCCAGCCGGCGCAGCACCTCCCCCGCCGCGTGCACCGCGTTCCTGCCCAGCCACGACCGGGCCGAGTGCGCGCGGTGGCCGCGCAGCACGACGTCGGCGCGCATCGTCCCCTGGCAGCCGCCCTCGACGGTCGCGTTCGTCGGCTCCATCAGGACCGCGAAGTCGCCGGCCAGCCAGTCGGCGTGGTCACGGGCGATCCGGCCGAGGCCGTTCTTCTCGGCCTCGACCTCCTCGTGGTCGTAGAAGACGTAGGTCACGTCGCGGTTCGGCTGGGCCAGGTGGGCGGCCAGCCGCAGCTGCACGGCGACCCCGCTCTTCATGTCGGTGGTGCCGCAGCCGTGGATCCGGCCGCCCTCCACCCGGCACGGCAGGTTGCCGCCGAGCGGCACCGTGTCGATGTGGCCGGCGAGGACGACCCGCTCGGCCCGGCCCAGCGACGTGCGCGCGACGAGGGCGTCGCCGGCGCGGTCGACAGAGAGGTGCGGTACGTCGCGCAGCGCCCGCTCGAGCTGGTCGGCCAGCACCTTCTCGCTGCCGCTGACCGACTCGACGTCGCACAGGGCCACGGTCAGGTCGGGGCCGGACAGGGACAGGTCGAGAGCTGTCACGAGCCGGACCCGCGGGGCGAGAAGACGCAGAACTCGTTGCCGGCCGGGTCGGACAGCACGTGCCAGTCGATGTCGACGTCGGGGCCGCGCAAGAGGGTCGCGCCACGACGTACCAGCTCGTCGACGTCGTCGCTGACCACGTCCCAGTGCCACCGGTTCTTCACCGTCTTGGGGTCGTCGACGCCGACGAACTTCCAGACCTCCCACGGCAGCCCCGGCACGTCGGCCAGCCACCGCCGCAGCCCGCCGGGCGCCTCGACCGCCGACGCACCGAGGACGTCGGCCCACCACACGGCGTCGCCCTCGGGGTCGGCCGAGTCGACGACGAGGGCGTCCGGCGCGCCCTGCCCCGACGGGAAGACGCACAGCTCGTTGCCTTCCGGGTCGGAGAGCACCGTCCAGCGGTAGCTGTCGGTGTGGTGGTCGTCGAGCACCCGCCCGCCGGCCTCGATCAGCGGGGCGTACGTCGGCAGGACGAGGTCGAGGTGCACCCGGTTCTTGACCGCCTTCGGCCCAGGGACCGTGTTGAACCACACGGTCTGCTCCGGCTGCGCACCGCGCAGCACGACGTCGCCGGAGTCCTGCGTCTCGGCCGCGAGCCGCAGAACACCAGCCCAGAACGGCACCACGTCGGCCGGCCGGACGGCGTCGGGGCAGAGGTCCTTCCATCGCGCGAGTGCCACGAGCGAGGACGCTATCCCGCTCTGGCAGGCTCTCGCCCATGAGTTCCCCCGCACACGGCACCGGCGTCCTCACCCGGCACTCCTCCGGCCAGGTGCTCGATGTGTGGTACCCCGACCCGCAGCTCGGCGAGCCCGACGAGCCCGAGGGACGACGTGCGGGTGAGGGCCCGCAGCTGCAGCACCTGGTCGGTGACGACGAGGCCCGGGACGTGGTGCGCGAGCTGGTCACGTCCCAGGTGGACCTGGCGGCGGCACCGGCCGACACCGCCGACGTCTGGCTGCGGCTGCACCTGCTCTCCCACCGGCGGGTCCGCCCGCGCGAGGCGGACCTGACCGGGGTCTTCGGGCTGCTGACCAACGTGGTGTGGACCAACCACGGGCCGTGCGCGGTCGAGGGCTTCGAGCTGACCCGGTCGAGACTGCAGCGGCGCGGGCCGGTCACGGTGCTGGGCGTCGACAAGTTCCCGCGGATGGTCGACTACGTGCTGCCCGCCGGGGTGCGGGTCGCCGACGCCGACCGGGTCCGCCTCGGGGCGCACCTCGCCGCCGGCACCACCGTGATGCACGATGGCTTCGTCAACTACAACGCGGGCACCCTGGGTGCCTCGATGGTCGAGGGGCGGATCAGCGCCGGCGTCGTCGTCGGTGACGGGTCCGACGTCGGCGGCGGCGCCTCGATCATGGGCACCCTCTCGGGCGGTGGCACCGAGGTCATCTCGGTCGGCGAGCGCTGCCTGATCGGGGCCAACGCCGGCATCGGCATCTCGCTCGGCGACGACTGCGTCGTCGAGGCCGGCTGCTACGTGACGGCCGGCACCAAGCTCACGGTCCGCGGTGGCGACGACGACGGCGCGGTCGTCAAGGCGCGCGACCTCTCCGGCCGCGACCAGCTGCTGCTGTGGCGCAACAGCGTGACCGGCGCGATCGAGGTCACCGCCCGGCAGGGGTCGTGGGGGTCGCTCAATGCCGCGCTGCACGCGAACGACTGACCGGGCGGCCGGGCGGGAAGAGGGGCCGCGTGCGGCTGACCCGGCGTGGACGCGCCCTGGTGGCCGTCCTCGTGGTGGCCCTGCTGGGTGCCGGGGCGACGTACGTCCTGCGCACCACCACCCTCGGCGCCGCGCTCGGTCTCGGCGGCGGCCCGGCATGCGTGCTGACCGCAGGCGGCCAGGACGAGGAGTGGTCGGCCGACGAGGCGATGACCGCGACCACCGTGGCCGGTGTCGGCAGCCGGATCGGTGCGACCGTCAACGGGGTCGCGGCGGCGGTCGCCCGGTCGCTGCGGGTCGAGCGGGAAGGGCCGATGTCAGTCCCGGCGGCGCGGCAGGTCTACCGAGACCTGCCCGACGTCGCACGACCGACCGCCGAGGCGCTGCGCACCGCGCTCGCCCTGCTCGGCGACGAGGGGTCGGCCCTGACCTGCACGGTGGACGTCGTGGGCGGCGACGACCTGCCGCGCCAGGACCCAGGAGAGCTCGGGCTGACCGCACGCGCCGACCGGGTGCGGCTCTCGATGCGCGAGGTGTTCGGCAGGCAGGTGCTCGGCGGCTTCGAGCCGGACGGGGTCTCGAGCGGGCACGTCGAGGGGTCGACGCACTACGAGGGCCGCGCGATCGACGTCTTCTTCCGGCCGGTGTCGGCCGCCAACCAGCGGCTCGGCTGGCAGCAGGCGCTGTGGGCCGTCGCGCACGCCGAGCGGCTGTCGGTCGCCACCGTGATCTTCGACCGGGAGATCTGGACCGCGTCCCGCTCGCCGCAGGGCTGGCGGACCTACCGCTATCCCGGCGGCGACACGGACAACCCGGTCCTCCTGCACGAGGACCACGTGCACGTCGACGTCCTCGAGGGCGGCTGAGGCAACGATCCGGACACGGGCCCTGGCGCCCGGCCGCCGGGCGGGTGAGGCTGCAGAGGTGCTGCGGAGCCGGAGCTGGCGGGTGCCGGCCGTCGGCGTGCTCGGGGCCGCCGTGGTGGCCGGCGCGATCGCCGCCGCGTCGCAGCCGTCGTCGCCGGACGAGCGACCGGGGGCCGGCCGGGACGCCACGTCGGCCGCGCCGTCACCGAGCAGCACCCTGCCGGTGGTGCTCTCGAGCTGCTTCGTCCCCTCGACGCCGACCAACGTCTCCTTCGCCACCGCCGACGCCATGGAGCTCACCACGCTGGCGGCGGGGGTGCGCGACGTGGCGCGGGGCCGGGGCCGGGTGGAGGCGTCTGTCACGCTGGCCGCCCCGGACGTGACGCCCGAGCAGGTGGCTGCCGCCGCCGACTCCCTGCTCGGCCTGCGACCGGCCAACCAGCTCACCTGCGCGCACCCACGGGCCGAGGTGGACCCCGAGGAGATGGGGCCGAACGGGCTGACGCCGCGGGCCCAACGGCTGCGCCGGGCGTGGACCCGGGTCTTCGGTCCGATCGTCAGCGGCGGGTTCGCCGGCGGCGGCGTCAGCACCGGGCACGTCGACGGGTCGTCGCACTACGACGGCCGGGCGGTCGACGTCTTCTTCCGGCCGTTCGGCGACCCCGAGCAGAAGCGCCGCGGCCTGGTCTTCGCGCAGTGGCTGGTGGCGCATGCGGAGCGCTACTCCGTGCTGTCGGTCATCCACGCGGACCGGATCTGGACGTCGTGGGCGGCCTACCTCGGCTGGCGCGACTACGTCCACCCCAGCGGGGACACCCGCAACCCGGTGCTGCGCCACCTCGACCACGTGCACGTCGCCGTGGAGAGCGGCGAGCCCTACCGCGGCGGCTGACCGGGGGCGCCGCCCAGGCGGGCGACCGCTGCTGTGACCCGCTCGTCGGTCGCGGTGAGGGCCACCCGGACGTGACGCGCGCCGGCCGGGCCGTAGAAGGAGCCCGGTGCGACCAGGACGCCCAGGCCGGCCAGGCGCTCGACGGTCGCCCAGCAGTCCTCGTCGCGGCTGGCCCAGAGGTACAGGCCGGCCTCCGAGTGGTCGACCCGGAAGCCCCCACCGGTCAGCGCAGTCAGGAGCTGCTGACGACGTACGGCGTAGCGGGCCTTCTGGCCAGCGACGTGCGCATCGTCGCCGAGCGCGGCCACCATCGCCCCCTGCACCGGGGCCGGCACCATCATCCCGGCGTGCTTGCGCACCTCGAGCAGCTCACGGACGAGCTCCGGGTCGCCGGCGGCGAACGCCGCGCGGTAGCCGGCCATGCTCGACTGCTTGGACAGCGAGTAGAGGACGAGCAGGCCGCGGTGGTCGCCGCCGCACACCTCGGGGTGCAGCAGCGAGACGGGCGGCGCGCCGTCGTCCCAGCCGAGCTCGGCGTAGCACTCGTCGGCGGCGACGACGGCGCCACGTTCGCGGGCCCAGTCGACGACCTTGCGCAGGTGCGCGGCGGGCAGCACCCGGCCGGTGGGGTTGGACGGCGAGTTGACCCAGACCAGGCGCACCGGCTGCGGGCCGAGGGCGGTCAGGCCGTCGGTCGCGACCGGGGTCGCACCGGCCAGGCGGGCGCCCACGTCGTAGGTCGGGTAGGCGGTCTCCGGGTGCACGACGACGTCCCCCGGGCCCAGGCCGAGCAGCGTCGGCAGCCAGGCGACCAGCTCCTTGGAGCCGATCGAGGGCAGCACGCCGGCCGGGTCGACGTCGGGCACGCCGCGCCGCCGGGCGAACCACCCGGCGACCGCCGCCCGCAGGGGCGGCGTGCCGTAGGTCAGCGGGTAGCCGGGGGCGTCGGCGGCGGCGCGCAGCGCCTCCTGGACGACCTCGGGCGTGGGGTCGACGGGGGTGCCGACCGACAGGTCGACGATCCCGTCGGGATGGTCGCCTGCGGTCCTGGCGTACGGCGCCAGGGTGTCCCAGGGGAAGTCGGGCAGCCGGCCGGCGAGGCGCCCGCCGGTCTGCGCGCTCAGTGGCTGGCGTCCTGGGTCTGCGGGGGCAGCGCCTCGATCAGCGGGTGGTCCTTGTCGATCTTGCCCATCTTGGAGGCACCGCCCGGCGAGCCGAGGTCGTCGAAAAACTCGACGTTGGCCTTGTAGTAGTCCTTCCACTGCTCCGGGGTGTCGTCCTCGTAGAAGATCGCCTCGACCGGGCAGACCGGCTCGCAGGCGCCGCAGTCGACGCACTCGTCCGGGTGGATGTAGAGCATCCGGTTGCCCTCGTAGATGCAGTCGACGGGGCACTCCTCGATGCATGCCTTGTCGAGCAGGTCGACGCACGGCTGTGCGATGACGTAGGTCACTGTCGGTTCCTCCTGGAGAGGATCGGCTGCGGTTCTGGGGCTCCGGCGTCCCCAGTATCCCTCTCCGGGCGGCCTGGACACCCCTCAGGGGGACAGGATCTCGCAGAGGGCTGCGTCGTGGTCCTCGTCCGGGCCGACCCGCCCGATCTTGGTCTCCTCGCCATCGGTGCCGAAGACGACGGTGAACGAGCCGGCCTGGCCGGTGACGCCGGAGCCCGGCACCGGCCAGTGGAGGACGAGACCGGTGACTCTGAGGGTCGCACTGTGGTGGCGGCCCGGCATGTCGCGTGCTGCGTGTGACGGACCGGTCTAGGGCCGATCCCAGTCGATACCGGCGCTGCGGCCCTCGCCGCCGACCAGCTGCTCGTTCACGCCGGTCGCCAGGTCGAGCCGACTGACCTGCACGGCTCGCCGGACGTCCCAGACCAACGTGGTGGAGTCCGGGGACCAGACGACACGCGCGCTGTCCGGGAACAGACCAGGGTCCTCGAAGGTGAGGACCGGCCGGATCTGGCTGCCGTCGGCCGCCGCAACGCAGATGCACTTCAGCGAGTCGCTGTAGAACCCGATCTGGGTGCCGTCCGGGGAGAAACGCACGCCGGTCGTCTCGCCGTCGCCATCGAGGAACGGCGTGAGCCTGCCGGTGGCCAGATCGAACTTCTCGACGACCATCTCCCCGCCTGTCGTCGACCGATCGAAGCCCAGGACGAGGGCGGACCCGTCGGGGGTCCAGTCCATCGGACGGACGTACGGGGCACGGAACTCGCGCAGCGCCTCGACCTTGCCGGTGGCGACGTCGACGACCCGCAGCTCCGAGTTGGCCATGTAGGCGATCCGGCTGCCGTCCGGCGACCAGATCGGGCCGTAGAGCCCGGTGGCGCCCTCTTCGGTCCGCGCCGGAGGCGGATCGTCGAGTCGGGTGGAGCTCCACGGTCCCCGTTCGGCGACCTTCGCGACGGCCAGGTGACCGCTGCCGTCGACGTAGGCCACCCGGGCCCCGCCGGGAGCGAAGCGCGGTTCCTTGCCGTCGAGGACCTTGCGTGGCTTGTCGCCCTGGTCCGACACCAGCAGGACCTGCTCGCCGGCGCCATAGACGATCCGGTGGCCGGGCAGGGGCAGCTCGCGGGTCTGCTCCTGCTTCTCGGTGGGCGGGCTGTCAGCCCGGTCGTCCCCGACGACGAGGGCGGCGCCGGCGACCAGGACGCCGACGGCAGCAGCGGCCGCTGCCAGCACCGCGGCGACCCGGCGCCGGCGGTGGACACGCACGGTCCGCTCGAGCCGCCGGAGTGCCTGGTGCGAGTCGGTGACGGTCATCGTGGTGGCCTCCCGGTGCAGGGCCTCCGCCAGGAGGGTGGTGACGTCGGGCGTGGTCATGACGTGGCCTCCATGCGGCGGCCGAGGGTCGCCACACCACGGGACGCGTGCGACTTCACCGCTCCCGCGCTGATGCCGAGCGAGTCGGCGATCTGCGCCTCCGACAGGTCGAGGTAGTAGCGCAGCACCAGCACCTGCCGCTGTCGCCACGGCAGCTCCCGCAGGTGGGACAGCACCGCCCGGTGGTCCGCACGGTCCAGCGCCTCGGTCTCGGCGGACGCCGTCGGCACCGGCACGTCCTGCGCGTGCAGGCGGCGCACCCGCCGGCTGCGCAGGTGGTTGCGGGAGCCGTTGGCCACCGCGGCGCGCAGGTAGAAGAGCGCCCGCTCGGGGTCCCGGAGCGACCCCCACCGCCGGTGCAGCTGGGCGAACGCCTCCTGGACCACGTCCTCCGCGGTCTCGACGTCGTCCACCAGGAGCCGGGCCAGCCGGACCAGTGACGCCCAGTGCGTGTGGAACAGCACGGTCACGGCCTCGTCGCGGCCCGTCGGCAGGGCGTCGTCGGGTGCGCCGGGGCGGCGCTCTCGTGCCGTGGTGTTCACAACCGGAGAGACACCCGGCCCGGCCCGGGGTTTACCGACGACCTTGCCGATGTTCGGGCACCTCCCCGGTCTCAGGTGTACTCCATCGGCGACAATCCCGGGGTGGCGCTCGATCAGTCGGCCGTGGGGCAGCGGGTCAGCGTGCGGCGGCGGGTCGACGGCGGGCTGACCGACGTCCTGGGCCACCTGCTCGACGTGACCGAGGACCACCTCGACGTGCTGAGCCACGGCGAGGTGCTGGCGCTGCCGGTGGCGGACGTCACGGCGGCCAAGGTGGTGCCGCCGGCGACCCCCCGCCGGAGCTGGGCCGTGCCGCAGGTGTCGCCGGCCGACATGCAGCGGATCTGCTGGGCCGGCTGGCCGGCGCGCGAGACCGAGCGGCTCGGCGACTGGGCGCTGCGGGCGCACGCCGGCATCACCGGCCGTGCCAACTCGGCCATGGCCGTGGGTGACCCCGGCCGTCCGGTGGAGGAGGCGCTGCGGGAGGTCGCGGACTGGTACGCCGGGCGCGGACTGCCGCCGCTGCTGCAGCTGCCGCTGGCCGACCCGGCGAACCGGGCGATGGCCGACGCCGGGTGGGCCCGCCTGCACGTCACGGTGGTCCAGGTGGCCCCGATCGCCCCGCTGCTCGGGTCCGTGCCGGAGCCGACGATGCGGGCCGTCGTCGAGCCCACGCCGTCAGCCGACTGGGTGTCCCTGATGCACGACGTCGACGAGGACGTCGACACCCACGTCGAGATCCTGACCGGGCCGGCGGTCGTCGGCTTCGCAACGCTGTACAGCGACCAGCCTGTCGGCCAGCCCCTCGGCATCGGCCGGGTCTCCGTCGAGGGCGAGTGGGCCGGGGTCACCTCCGTCGACGTCGCACCGGCCGCGCGGCGGCGCGGCGTGGGCACCGACGTCATGGCCGTCCTGCTCTCGTGGGCCGCCCAGCAGGGTGCCGTGGCGTCCTACCTCCAGGTCCGGGCCGGCAACCCCGGCGCGCTCAAGCTCTACGAGGCCCTGGGCTACGTCACGCACCACCCCTACAACTACCGCGCACCGACCACTTGACCGCGCCGCGGCCGGCCGGTCAGGATCGGCCGCTGGTGCCGCAGACGACCTCGTGCTCGGGCTCGTACTTCGTGCGGAACACCTCGGATCCGACCAACGCGCCTCCTCGGCCCAGCTCGTGCAGCTCACGGGTGACCCGCACCCGGAAGCCCGGCACGCCCTGGGTGGCGACGCAGGTGCCCGGCTCGACGCCGGGCGGCCGCGGGTCGTAGACGACCTCGAACGGCTTGACGTCGTACCGCGGCGACGTCACGGACTCGACCCGGTAGCGCTTGGTGCCCCACACCTGCACCGTGACCGAGCTGTCGGTCCAGCTCGTGGTGACGAACACGCCGTGGTCGGAGTCGTTGCGGAAGCGCAGGTCCTTCACGCCCCAGGCGATCGTGGACTCCCGGCCCTCGGGGTAGCGCGAGATGTAGAAGCTGTGCGGGTTGTGCTCGACGATGTCGAGCCCGGCGAAGAACGCGGCGTTGAACGTCGTCGTGGCCAGCTGGGAGACGCCGCCGCCGAAGTCCACCTCGAGCCGCCCGTCCTCGATGATGAAGCCGGCGGCGAAGCCTCGCTCCTCCGTCCGCTCCCCCACCGTGTCGTTGAAGCTGAACACGTCGCCCGGCAGCACCAGCGTGCCGTCCATCAGGTCGGCGGCGCGGTGGATGTTGGTCAGCCGGCCCGGGAAGTCCGACGGGTAGTAGGTGGTGTACTCCGACACCTTCTCGACCACCCCGAGCGACTGCGCCAGCTCGGTCGACACCTCCGGCTCGCTGGCCTCCAGCGCGACGGTGGCCGCACGTGCCGGTCCGGTCTCGGTGAGCACCGGCAGCACGGCGGCGGCCAGCGAGCGCGGCACGACCTCGCGGCCCTGCTGCGCCGGCGCGACCTGCGGCCGGCCGTCCACGATGTCGAAGCTCGCGTCGCGGGCCGGGTCCTCGACCTCCGCCAGCTCCTCGGCGACGGCCGCGTGCAGCCGCTCGCCGCGCAGCCGCGGCACCAGCCCGCCGTCGCGCGGCTCGAGCACCAGGGCCGCGCCGATCGCCTCAGGCGCCAGCTGCACCGTGATGCCCTCGACGGTCAGGGCGACCGGCGCCGACACGGCGGGCTCCACCACCTCGGCGACCGCCCGGTCGACGGCCTGCTGGTCGATCGCCGGCCGACGGACCCGGGTCGGCAGCTCGACCGGGCCGGTCCGGTCGGGGTCCAGGTAGGCATCTGCGACGGCGTCCGCCGCCGCACCACGAGGCACCCGCAGACCGTCGACGGGCGTCACCGGCCGGACCTCGGTGCCCTCCACCCGCACCGCCCCCTCGACCGGTGCGCGGTCCACCCGGTCGGCCAGCCGGTCGACCCTCGCGGTCAGCGCGGCACGGTCCACCGTCACGACCGGTGCCACCTCGGCGCCGCCGACGAGCGCGTCGAGCAGGTCGGCGGGGTTCCACGACCTCGCTCCGGCCGCGTCCACCGTGGCGTCCACGTCCAGGCTCAGCCCGGCACCGGCCGGCCACAGGCTGCGCGCCTCCGGTCCGGCCCGCACCGGCAACGGTGCCCGTGCCTCGTCACGCAGCTCGCGGGTCAGGGTGCGGGCCGCCTCCTCCCGGCTCAGCCCGCCGATGGAGACGCCCAGCACGGTGGTGCCGCGGGCGATGCCGGGACCGGCGAGGACGTACGCCGTCAGGTACCCGACGACGAGGACGCCGGCGGCCGCGCCGAGCACGAGGAGCACCCGGGTCCGCGCGGACCGGCCGGCCAGACCGTCGGCGCGGCCGGCGAGAGGTCGGAGCACGTCAGGCGAACCGGCCGTAGCGGCCCCGGTGGTGGACGAGGGGCACCCCGTCGCGGTCCCCCTCGACGGCGGCGAGGACCGCGCCGAGCACGATGTCGTGGTCGCCGCCGTCGTAGACCGCCTGGGTCCGGCACTCCAGCCAGGACACGGCGCTGTCCAGGAGCGGTGCGCCGGTGATGCCGCGGTGGTGCGGGAAGCGGTCCATCTGGCCGATCAGCGGCCGGCCCTTCATGGCGAACCAGTCGGCGGCCCGCCGGCCGCTCGCCGGCAGGATCGAGACCGCCCACGTGCCGGACTCGAGGACCGCGTCGCGGAAGCGCGCCTCCTTGTCGACGCAGACCAGCACGAGCAGGGGGTCCAGCGAGACCGAGGTGAACGCACTGGCGGTCATCGCGTGGTCGGTGCCGCCGACGCGGCTGGTGCACACCGTGACGCCGGACGCGAAGTGGCCGACGGCGCGCCGGTAGGCGGCGGCGTCGACTGTCGGGTCGGGCGGGACCGCCTCGGCTGGCAGGGACATCGCCTACGACAGTACCCGCGGCCGAGCAGGGTCAGGCGTGCTGCTCCCGGCCGGCCAACCGGGCGTTGTTGATGACGACGGCGGCCGGTCCCTCGATCAGCCGCAGCGTGTTGAGCGACGCCTCGCCGAAGGCGTTCTTGGTCGCGCTCGACATCGCGATCGCGCCGACGATGCGGCCCGCCGCCCGCAGCGGCATCGACAGAAAGGTTGCCATCCGGCCCTCGTCGTCCTGTCCGAGCAGGCCACGCGGGTCCGCGACGCGGGGCACCAGGTCCCTCACGTCGACGGCGGTCCCGGTGACCTGGCTGGCCGCATCGGCGACCGCGCCGAAGAACTCGGTGTACTGCATCTGCGAGGACTCGCGGGCCACCGTCAGGTAGGTCACGCCGTCGTCGAGCATGCACACGGCGGCCAGGTCGTAGTCGACGATCCGGCCGAGCACGCCCAGCACCGCGGCGACCGACTCCTCGAAGCCGTGCACGTCGGCGGCGATCTGGGTCACCTCGGCGGAAACCGACGCCTCGAACAGCTTGCGGTCGAGCAGCTCGGAGACCCGGGCCAGCACCTCGTCGTCGGCCAGCTCGACGGGGTCCGGACGCAGCGGCGGACGGCCGCCGCGCGCCTCGTCGGCCGCGGTGATCACCTCGTGCACCGCCTCCACCAGCTGCGGCGCCTCGAAGTCCTTGGTCAGGAACCGGTCCGCGCCGGTCTGCTTGCCCCAGTAGCGGTCGGAGGCGGCGTCCAGCGACGTCAGCAGCACGATCGGCACCTCGGCGGTCTGCCAGTCGTCCTTCAGCAGCCGGGCGGCGACGTAGCCGGAGAGCCGCGGCATCTGGACGTCCAGGATGATCGCGTCGGGCTGGGTGCGGAAAGCGCCCTGCACGGCCTCCACGCCGTCCTCGGCGGTGACGACGGTGAAGCCGGCGCGCTCCAGCACGGTCGAGACGATCCGGCGGAGGGTGGGGCTGTCGTCGGCGATCAGCACGGTGGGCATGAGGGGCTCCTTCTCAGCGGCCCAGCAGACGCCGGACCGTATCGATGAGTTCGGCCTGGTCGAACTCGCTCTTGAGCAGGTAGGCGCTGGCTCCCGCGTCCAGGCCGGCTCGCTGGTCGGCCGGGTCCCCGCGCGAGGTCATGATCACCACCGGGACGTCCTCCCAGCCACGGGTGCGGCGTAGGGTCCGGGTCAGGGTGAACCCGTCCATCCCGGGCATCTCGACGTCGGAGAGCACCAGGTCGACCGGGTCGTCGGCCAGCCGGGAGGCGCCGTCGGTGCCGTCCACGGCGGTGAGCACCTCGTAGCCGGCGCCCTCGAGGATCACCCGCTGCAGCTCGCGCACGCCGACCGAGTCCTCCACGACGAGCACCCGCGGGCGGGCCCCGGACCGGCGGTCGGGGCCTGCGGCGGCGGTGCGCCGGGCGGCGGGCGTGGACTCGGGCAGCGGCATCTTGGGTGCTCCGGCCGCCAGCTGGCGGGCGGCCAGCTCGCGCACGTCGAGGACGAGCAGCACGCTCCCGTCACCGTCGATGGTGGCCCCGGCCACGGCCGGCAGCCGGCCCAGGAAGCCGCCGAGCTCCTTGACCACGACCTCGCGCTCCCCCTCGAGGTCGTCGACGGCGAGGGCGAGCATCTCGCCGGCCGCACCGTGGTGCACGACGACGGCGGCGCGGGCGTCGCGCTCGCCGGTGACGTCGAGCGCCGCGCCGAGGTCGACGACCGGCATCGTCCGGCCCTCGCGGACCAGCACCGGCACGCCGGCCACCTCGTGGCGCTCCGCGGTCGCCAGCCCGATGGTCTCGACGACGCCGGCGACGGGCAGGGCGTAGCGCTCGCCGCCGACCCGGGCCAGCAGGCAGCGCAGCACGCCGAGGGTGACCGGGAGGGTGATGACGAAGGTGGTGCCGGTGCCCGTCGCGGAGCGCACCTCGAGCGCCCCGGAGAGGTCCTCGACGACCGTGCGTACGACGTCCAGCCCGACACCGCGCCCCGAGCTGCGGGTGACCGCGTCCGCGGTCGAGAAGCCGGGGGCGAACATGACCTGGAGCAGGGCCGGCCCGCTGGCCGTGCTGTCCTCCGGGAGCAGGCCGCGGGACACGGCGGCGGCGCGCAGGCCGTCCTCGTCGACACCACGGCCGTCGTCGGAGACCTCGATGACCACCGTCGACCCGGCGGCGCGGGCCGCGACGGTCACCGTGCACCGGGCCGGTTTGCCGTGCGCCAGCCGGGCGGCCGGGGTCTCGCAGCCGTGGTCCACCGCGTTGGTGACCAGGTGACGCAGCGAGTCGGCGACGGCGTCGAGCACCCGGGTGTCGAGCTCGACGTCCTGGCCGCGGAGGACCAGGTCGACGTCCTTGGCCTCGGCTCCGGCCCCGGCGAGCTCCCGCACGAGCTGCGGGAAGCCGGCCACGACCCGGCGCAGCGGCACCATCGCCAGGCCCATGGCACCGTCGCGGACCGAGGCGACCCGGCTGCTCGCGTCGTCGGCCAGCGTGTGCAGGTCGCGCAGGGCCGCCCCGTGCTGGTCGCCGAGGGCGACGAGGGCGTGCAGGTGGGCCAGGGTGGCCTGGGGCAGGTCGAGGTCGGCCAGGTCGTCGCGCAGGGCGCGGACCACCTCGGCCTGCTCGACCGCCAGCGAGGTGAGGTCGCGACCGTGCCCGGCGAGCCGGCGGACGTCGAGCTCGGCCTCGCCGACGACGTCGAGCAGGTCGTGCACCCGGCGGGTCGGGACCCGGATCGACTCGCCGGACCGCGGCCGGTCGGCGTCGGACTCGGCCTCGGCCAGTGCTTCCAGCCGCGGCACGGCCACCGGCTCGTCGCCGGCGGAGGCGCTCTCGAGCGCGGCGACCACGGCCGCCAGCTCACCCGGGCCGACCGGGCGGGCAGCGCCGGGAAGGGACCGGTTGATGCTCTCGGCGGCGACCAGCAGCAGGTCGACGAGGTCCTTGCGGACCGTGATCCGGCTGTCGCGCAGGGCGCCGAGCAGGTCCTCGGCGCGGTGCGCCACGTCCACGACCCCGTCGAGGCCGAGCATCCGGGCCGAGCCCTTGACCGTGTGGGCGTCGCGGAACAGCCCGCTCACCAGCTGGCGGGGGGACGGGTGGCCCTCCAGCCGCAGCAGGCCCTCGCACAGCGACGCCAGCCGCTCCTCGACCTCGGCACGGAAGGTGGCGACGAGCTCCGGGTCGTCGGCCCAACCCATGGTCAGGAGACCCGGAACTGCTCGATCGAGGAGCGCAGCTCGGCGGCGAGCACGTTGAGCTGGGCGGCGGAGGCCGCGGCCTGCTTCGACCCGACGGCGTACTGCCGGGACACGTCGGACACCTGCGTCATCGCCGAGACGACCTGGTCGGACGCCGAGCGCTGCTGCTGGGTCGCGATCGAGATCTCCTTGGCGGCCGTCGTCGTCTCGTCGACCATCCCGGAGATCCGCTCCAGGGCGTCCACGACCTCGCGGGCCAGGGCGGACCCGGTGTGGACCTCCTTGGCGCCTTCCTCGCTGGCCAGGATGGTGGCGCTGGTCTCGGCCTGGATCTGGGTCACGATGGCCTGGATCTGCCCGGCGGACTCCTGCGAGCGCTCGGCCAGCTTGCGCACCTCGGAGGCGACCACCGCGAAGCCGCGCCCGTGCTCGCCGGCCCGGGCGGCCTCGATGGCCGCGTTGAGCGCGAGCAGGTTGGTCTGGTCCGCCAGGTCGTCGATGACGACGAGGATCCGGCCGATCTCCTGACCCTTCTCGCCCAGCGACAGGGCCCGGGTGGCGATCGAGTTGACCCGCTCGGCGATGGCGTCCATGGCCGCGACCGACGTGGCGACGGCGGTCCGGCCGTCCTCCGCGTGGCGCAGGGTCTCGGCGGCGTAGCGCGCGACCGACTCCGCGGTGTCGGCGATCTGGGCGGCGGTCGCGGCCAGCTCCTCGATCGTCGACGTGGTCTCGGCGACGGCCGACGACTGCTGCGTGGCGCTGGCCGCGTGCTCCTCGGCCGTGGCGAGCAGCTCGCCGGCGCTCGACGTGATCTGCTCGCCGCCGACCCGGATCTGCTCGACGAGCTGGCGCAGGTTGAGCAGCGTGTTGTTGAAGCTGTGCGTGAGCGCCGCGACCGAGGCGCTGACCTCGTCGTTGGGCGAGTCGGAGACCTGCACCGCCAGGTCGCCCTCCGCCGCCTGGGACAGCACGGCCGAGAGATGGTCAACCCGGCGGGCCAGCTGGTCGCGCTCCTCCTGGGCCAGCCGGCGCTCGTCCCACACGGTCGCGCACAGCATGCCGACGAACCACGCGATGCCGGGGCCGAGCGGGAGGACGAGGACGAGGAAGGCGACGTCGGAGGAGTCGACCGGGCCGGCGACGAGCACCGCGGCGGCCAGGGCGACCGTGGAGAAGAAGCCGATGAACAGGCTGCGGGCGCGCGACATGGTGACCGCCGCGATCAGCAGCGGGGTGGCCATGAGCACCCAGTAGGGCGCCTCGAGACCGCCGGTCACGGCGACCAGGCCGGACACCCAGACGACGTTGGCGACGACCAGACCGGTCCGGTAGCGCTCGAGGTGGTCCTCACCGACCAGCCGCTCGCCGAACAGCGTGAGGGCGGCCAGCCCGGCGGCGCTCACCACGCCGACGCCGAGCCACATCGCGGCGGCCGCCAGCGAGAAGTCGGCGCCGTTGGCCTTGTCCAGGCCCACGGCCAGGGCCGCGACCAGCACCGTCACGCCGAGCGTCGCGGCCGACGCGCCGTTGACCTTCTTCCAGAACTCCACCACGACCTCCACCGGACAGGGAGTCCCCTGACTCCCTCCTTCCATCGGGTCGGCACCCGCCCGGCTGTAGGCCGAACGGGTACCTCTCCCTAGGGAGGAGGTGCTCAGGAGGCGGTGGACCCGCCGCGACGGCGGTCCACCCGGTCGCGCAGGGCGAGCACGGCCGCGGCGTCGAGCACCGCGATCGGTCCGGCCCGGTCGGCGACCTGGCCGGTGACGAGGGCGGCCGCATCGGCAGGCAGCGTGGGCGGGGCGGGCGCGGCGCACGCCAGGTCGGCGTCGTGCACCCCTGGCACGGCCTCGGCGACGACGCCGACGATCAGGTCACCGCGCGACACCACGACGAGCCGGGCGCTGCTCGCGAGCGGCACCGAGGGGGTGGCGAAGAGCGGGCGCAGGTCGAGCACCGGCAGCACCCGGCCCCGCCAGTTGGCCACGCCCAGCAGCCAGGTCGGCGTCCGCGGGACCCGCGTCACCCGTGGGAGCGGGGCGACCTCCGCCACGTCGGCCATGTCGACGGCGTAGCGGGAGCCACCCAGGCGCAGGACGACCGCGCCGACGGGGGCGACCAGATCGCCGCCCGGCGCGTCGACGCTCGGCAGGGACACGTCCGAGTCATCGGCCCGCGGCCGCCGGCGCTGTAGTCAGCAGCGGCCACGGCGCGGCCACCCCGACGGCCGCGAGGACCAGGCCACCCAGCGACCAGGCGTAGCCGAGCAGGTCACCCGGCACGACCAGGTCGCCCTCGGGCCGTGGGGCGGAGAGCAGCAGCAGGGCGAGCAGCCACCCGGCCGCCGTGGCCGCCGGCCCGGTGCGGGACCGGCTGGCCAGCCCGGCGGTCGCCAGGGCGGCCGCCGTGAGGGCGTACGCACAGAGCAGCCCGACCGGCACGCCGGCGACCACCTGGGCGTGGACGAAGGACCCCAGCGCACCGACCAGCACGCCCAGCGCCACCAGGACGGCGTGCAGCAGCAGCCTGGCGAGTCGCACCCGCGCAGACTATGCAGGCGGCTCGACCAGGCGGCCCGGGGTCGTCCCGCGGCCGGCGGGCCGCAGGTCGATCGTGGCCGCCGAGTCATCGGGCCGGTCCCCGTCGCGGGCCGCCGACTCGAGCACGTCGGTGATCTCGGTGCCGATGAGCTCGTGCCGCTCGACGAGCGCGTCGCGCAGCGCGGCGACCAGGTGCATGTTGCTGTCCAGCAGGCCGCGCACGACCACCTTCTGCCGCTGGAGCAGCTCCTCCACCCGGGCGCGTCCCTCGGCGTCGCCGAGCACCCGGCCGACGATGTTGGTGTCGGAGAACGCGCTGTTCTGGATCGCGGCGTAGGACACCAGCGTGTCGCCCATGCCGCACGACCCGGTCATCTCCGCCGCCACGTTCGTCGCGTAGAGCAGGTCGCCGCCCGGGCCGGTGGAGACGTCGCCGAAGAAGAGCTCCTCCGCGACCTGGCCGCCCATCGCGATCTGGATCAGCGCGGTCATCTCCTTGCGCGACCGGGTGTAGACCTCGTCGCGGTCGCCGTGGGCGAGCATGCCGAGGGCGGAGCGTCGCTTGACGATCGTGAGCACCTCGAGCCGGCGCTCCGGCGCGACGAGCCAGGCGACCGTCGCGTGCCCGGCCTCATGGGTGGCGATCAGGTGCTTCTCGTGGTCGGTGTAGGCGACCGGCTGCCCCATGCCGACCTCCTCGACCAGCCGGGCCTTGTCGACGTCCTTCCAGCACATCGCCCGGTCGCCGCGCCGGACCGCGTTGACCAGCGCCTCGTCGAAGAGGTGCTCGATCATCACCGGCGAGTAGCCCTGGGTGACCCCGGCGAGCGCCTCACGCCGGTCCGGATCGTCCAGCTCGGGCGCGTGCGCCTTGCTCTCGAGGAAGTGGTCGATCAGCTCGCGACGGCCGCGCTTGCTCGGCAGCTCGAAGGTCAGGCGCCGGTCGAAGCGGCCGGGGCGCAGCAGCGCCGGGTCCAGGTTGTCGGCACGGTTCGTCGCGGCGATCAGCAGCAGGTTGGTCGACGGCGGGGTCGGCCGCTTGAGCTGGCGGTGCAGCGGCAGATAGAGGTTGACCCGGTCGGCCATCTTGGTGCGGGCCTTCTGCCACCCGGTCGGCTCGTCGAAGGACTGCAGCTGGACCAGGAGCTCGTTCACGACGCCGCCGACGCCCTCGCTCATCACCTGGTTGACCACGGTGCCGGAGCCGGCCGCACCCGCGGCCGAGGCGTAGACCGAGGGCAGCCCGGTCATGCCGCCGCAGTCCAGACGGCTGGTCGCCCGGGCGACGTCGGGCATCGCCGTGGCGCTGAGGCCGCCACGGGCCATCGCGATCGCGTCGATCTCCTCGATGAAGCCGATCGCGCCGCCCTCCTGGCGCGCCGCCTTGCGCAGGGCCTTGAAGTAGGAGCGAATCTTCTTCGCGGTGGCGCCGTAGAACATGGACTGGAACGACGTGGCACTCACGAACAGGAAGGGCACGCCGGCCTCGGCGGCCATCGCCTTGGCGAGGTAGGTCTTGCCGGTGCCGGGGTTGCCCTCGAAGAGCAGACCGCGCCGGGGCGTGCCGCCCATCTCGCTGGCGAAGGTCTTGTGCGCGAGGAAGAGGTTCAGGGATCGGACCACGTCCTCCTTGACCGGGTCGATGCCTACGACGTCGTCGAGCCGGGTCTCGATCTGTTCCGGCCGGTACATGACGTGCGGCGACCGGCCGGTGAACACGAACTGGCCGAGGAGCACGAAGATCAGCAGCAGGAAGAACAGCGACGGCACCAGCAGGAGCGGGTCGACCGACGGCAGGTTGAACAGGTCGAGCGGGTTGCCGCTCAGGATGCGGTACCAGAGGTACGCCGTCGGGACCCCGACCACGAGCAGCAGCGTGAGCAGCCGCTTGCGACGGATGACCTCGCGGTTGCGGCCGACGTCGGCCGTCGAGTGCCGCGCCAGGCCGGTCGACCGCAGGCCGTCGGTGACGGTTTCCTGCGTCGGCCCGTCCGGCACCGCGAGCTCCGCCGTCGCCGGCCCCGTCGTGCGCTTGTCGCCCACAGCCCCTCCCAGGTCGTAGCCCTTCGCCCCGTCGGCGCATCGGCGACGTTCACCCGAACGGCGCATCAACTCCGACCCGCCCGTCGCCGATCCCACTTCTGGCGGACGAGCATCTGCGGGAAGTCTCACCCGCCCGGTGGCCGGTGCATCCTCCCCGCCCGGGCTTTCACCCGGATGCGGGGCCCCGGTCACCCGTTCGGCGCAACGCGTGCGGACGACGGTGACGCAGCGTCGTCACCCGCGGCGGGGCGACTCAGTCGATCCCGGCGAAGAGGTCGGTCTCGCGCCCGTCCTGGTCACGCTCCGTGCCGGGCTCGCCGTGCACCAGCTGGTAGAACTCGATGCCCCACACCTCGTTGCCCAGGTTGTTGGACAGCGCGAAGAAGGGGCCGTCGACCGTGATCTGGGTGGCGTGCGCCCGCATCGCCGCGAGCTTGGCATCGACGTGGCTCATGGCGTCGACCGCCGTGGTCACCAGATGGTCCGGAGTGGCAAGCGGGAGGTCGCCGTCCGGGTCGGCGTCGTCGAAGAAGGTGGCGTCGCCGGCGTCGCGCATGCGGCGCATGCCGTCACGCAGCCAGGACTCAGGAACCGCGTTCCAGTAGATCTTGGTGACCTGCCACGGCTCGCCCCCGGCGGTCACCGACGGGTCGGCCGCCAGCTCGACCGCGCGCATGGACACCCGGTGGGCCTGGATGTGGTCGGGGTGGCCGTAGCCGCCGTTCTCGTCGTACGTCACGAGGACCTGCGGCCGCACCTCCCGGAGGACTTCGACCAGGAGCAGTGCCGCCTCGTCGACGTCGGCCTGCCAGAACGCGTCCGGGCGGTCGTTGGTGGGCAGCCCCATCATCCCCGAGTCGCGGTAGCGGCCCGCCCCGCCGAGGAAACGGTGGTCGCGGACTCCGAGCGCCTCCATCGCGGTGGCCAGCTCCTCGACCCGGTGCCGGCCGAGCTGGTCCTCCTGGTCGGCGGCGAGGTGCGACAGCTCGGGGACGAGCACCTCGCCCTCCTCGCCCAGGGTGCAGGTCACCAGGGTGATGTGGGCGCCCTCGGCGACGTAGCGCGCCATCGTGGCGCCGTTGCCGATCGTCTCGTCGTCGGGGTGTGCGTGCACGAGCAGCAGCCGCCGGTCCGAGTCCAGGGCACGCATGACCGTCTCGGCCTCGGGCTGCGTCTGCTCCAGGACGGCCTCGGCCTCCTGGAGCACCGCGTCCTCGACCGACGACGGCGGCCGGCCGGTGGCGCCG
>DATHAP010000055.1 GCA_035489715.1 Actinomycetes bacterium | reverse complement strand
GCTGCCGGTGCGCCCGGCGGCCCGGCTCTTCTTCGTCACCCAGCTGGGCAAGTACCTCCCCGGCGCGGTCTGGCCGGTCCTGGCCCAGATGCGGATGGGCCGCGAGCTCGGCGTCCCCCGGCAGCGGATGGGGCTGGCCTTCCTCCTCACGCTCGGCGTCACGACGCTGGTCGGCGTCCTGCTCGGTGTCGCAGCGCTGCCCGCGCTGCTGCGCGCCGAGGGCCGCGTGGTCCTGCTCGGCCTGCTCGTGGTGCCGGTCCTGCTCGTGCTGCTCGTGCCGCAGGTCCTCAACGCGCTGCTCGACCGGGCACTGAGCCTGCTCCGCCGGCCCGGCCTGGAGGTGCCGCTGTCCGGTCGGGACGTGAGCCGGGGCGTCGGGGTGGCCGTCGTGTTCTGGGTGCTCTACTCCGGCCACGTCTGGCTGCTCGCGGTCGGCCTGGGGGCCGACCCGCTGGAGACCTTCCCGGTCGCGCTGGGCGGCTTCGCGATCGCCTTCTCGCTCGGCCCGCTGCTCGTCGTGCTGCCGGCCGGAGCCGGGGTGCGCGAGGCGGTCCTCGTGGTCCTGCTCTCCGCGGTGCTGAGCACCCCCGACGCCACCGCCGTGGCCCTGACCTCGCGCGCCCTGCTCATCCTCACCGACGGCCTGCTCGCCCTCGGCGCCGTCCTGGTGCGGAACGATCACGCCAGCGTGGTCAAGGGGACCTGACCGCGGCGAATCCGCCGCGGTCCGGGTGCAGCTGGCGCGGTCCGGCTGCCTCGGCCGTGCGATCAGGGCTTGCGGGCCCTGGCGACCAGGCCGGGGCCGGTGCGGGGGAAGCCCCGTTGGATGCCGCGGAAGGGCAGGGTGCCCAGCCGGGCCGCCGTCGCCGCCAGCGAGGTCGAGGGCTGCAGGGTGCGTCCGCTGGCGTCCGAGCGGGCCGCCGTGGTCTCGGCCGCCGTAACCGCAGCCAGCCGCCGCCGGCCGGCCGCGTTGCGCCCCACCTCGAGCAGGTAGCCGAGCGGCATCCCGAAGTGCACCAGGTCGACGTCGGAGAGCCCGGCCGCGCGCAACCGGTCACGCAGCACCGGGGGGTCGTAGCGACGGAAGTGGCCGACCATCTCGTCAGCCGCGCCGAAGCGCCGCTGCCAGGCCGGGGTGGAGAGCAGCATCGTGCCGCCCGGGCGCAGCCGGGCCGCCCACTCGGCCAGCGCCGCGGCGTCGTCCTCGATGTGCTCGATGACCTCGAACGCGCAGACCAGGTCGAACGACTCGTCGGCGCCGAGGGCAGCCAGGTCGCCCCGGCGCACCTCGCCGCACCCCCCGGCGGCCGCCAGCCGCTGCTGGGCGACTCCGGCCGAGGTGCCGTCCGGCTCCACGCCGAGGTAGTCGTAGTCCTGGGCCAGCCGGGCGCCGAAGCCGCCCTGCCCGCAGCCCACCTCGAGCACCCGCAGGGTCCGGTCCGGCGGCGGGAGGAGCCGCGAGACGACGGCCCAGCGCAGCCAGGCGTTGGGGCTCAGCGGCGGCAGCAGCACCGACCCGTGGCGCTGATCGGTCACGAGGGCACCTCCGGGGGGACGAGGGAGCGCAGGCGCGCGTCCAGGGGCCGCACCACGGCGTCGGGGGTGAACCGCTCGGCGGCCAGCGCCCGGGCGGCGGCGCGAGCGTCGGCCAGCCGGCCGCGGTCGGCCGCCAGGTCGCGCAGCGCACCCGCCAGGGCCCGGTGCTCGCCGGGCGGCACCAGGACGGCCGCCCCGTCGAGCACCCGCCGCTGCGGCGGGGTGTCCGACGTGACGATGGCGCACCCGGCCGCGGCGCCCTGGAACACCTTGTTCGGCACCACCCGGGTCGCCTTGGCAGCGCTGCCGAAGATGCCGAGGCACACGTCGTGGCCGGCCACGAGCGCCGGCAGCTCGTCGGCGGGCACCCAGTCGCGCCAGGTCACCCGCTCGTTGGCCACGGCCAGCCGGCGGGTCGCGGCCAGGTCCTGCCCGCTGCCCACCATCGTCACCTCGACCGGCTCGTGCGCGAGCTCGCCGAGCGCCGCGCCGATCACCGGCGCGCCCTGCAGCGGCGTGAACAGCCCGAAGAACACCACCCGCAGCGGGTCGTCCGGCGCCCCGGGTGCACGGTCGGGCTCCTGCGCGACGTACCACTCCTGCGGCGCACCGACGTCGACGACCAGCGCCCGGCGCCGCGCCGCCTCCGGTAGTGCGCTCCGGTGCTCCTCGGTGTCGACGACGACCACGTCGGCCGCGGCCAGCGCCGCGTCGTCCAGCGCGCGCAGCAGCCGCTGGCGACGGCCGCCCGCCACGCCCCGGTCGGTGGCCGTGTCGCTCGCGCCGATCAGGTGGTCCAGGACGACGGGTACGTGCGGGAAGAGCCGCCGGGCGAGCAGCACGTCGAAGTGGCCGAGGTAGCCGACGACGACCGCGTCCGGCGCGTGGCCGGGGGAGCGCCCGCGCCGGTAGGGCCGGGACCGCCGCCAGAGCGCCCACCAGCAGCGCGCCAGCCGCCAGCCGAGCAGCGGCAGGCCGGCCGGGTTGCGCAGCATCCCCAGCCGCTGGGCGGTCGAGAGGCCGAGCGGCTCGTCGCACTCGTGCACGCCGTGGCCGTGCGCCCGCAGCCCGTCGCGCAGGACCGCCACCCGGGGGTGCGCCGCCGCGTCGTACGTGCCGAAGAACAGGAGGCGCATCGCGCCACACCCTAGCCAGCAGGCGTGAACCGGTCCGCCCCCGCCCGCGTCGGCTTATCGTGGACGGTCTGCACCGCAGTCCCAGCAGCCTCACCGGCCCCAACAGTGTCCGAACTAGCCGCAGCAGTCTCCGACAGGCCCAGCAGCCTCCGACCGAGAGGTCACCCGCATGCCCCGTCTCCCCCGCGTCTGCCTCGCGCTCGGCCTGGCGCTCGGGCTCGCCGTGGCGCTGCCCGGCAGCGGGCTGGTGCCGGGCCCGACGGTCCGCGCCGCGGCCGCCGAGTGCCCGGCCTCCGGCGGGGCGGCGCTGCCGCGCGCGTCGGCGTCGGGCGACGTCGTCTTCCGCGGCGGCGGGTGGGGGCACGGCCTGGGCATGAGCCAGTACGGCGCGCAGGGTGCGGCGCGGCTCGGCTGCTCCTACGACCAGATCCTGCGCCGCTACTACACCGGGACCGAGGTGCGCGCGGCGGCGATGCCGCCCACGGTGCGGCTGCGGATGCTCGACGGCGGCTACCGGGTCGACGTGGCCGCGGAGGGCGGGCCGCTCGGCTGGGCGCTCGAGGGCTGCACCGGCCCGACGCCCGCGGACCCGGCCGCCGCCCCGTGCCCTCCGCAGCAGCCCGCCGGCGCGGACTGGCAGCTGCGCCTGGACGACACCGGCACCCGCTTCGTACTCCACGACCTCGGCGTCACGCCGAAGGCCGTCGTCTGGCAGGGCGGCTCGGCGACGCAGGCGCTCCGTCTCGTGCAGGCCGGCACGGTGGCCCACCTCACGACCTGGCGCGGATCGAGCATCTACCTGGACCGCTGGTTGCGCTGGGACTGGACCCGGTTCACCCTCGACGGTGCCGGGATCGACGCCGTCCAGACCATCGAGGCGTCGGCCGACGGGCCGGCGATGGACAAGTACCTGTGGGGCATCGCCGAGGTCCCGGCCTCGTTCCCGCCGGAGGCCCTGAAGGCCCAGGCGGTGGCCGCGCGGACGTACGCCGCGAAGCGGGCCGGCCGGGTGCTCATGCCGACGCCGGCCGACCAGAACTACACCGGCTGGAAGAAGGAGACGGAGGGCACCGACGGGGTCTGGGGCGCCCGCTGGCGCAGCGCGGTGGACGCCACCTCGGGGCAGGTGGTCGCGCTGGCCGCCGGTGGGCCGCTCATCGACGCCTTCTACTCCTCGTCGATGGGTGGGCACACCGAGGACGAGCGCTACGTCTGGGGCGTCGACTCGCCGTTCCTCCGCGCGGTCGACGACTCGCGCTGGGACCTCGCTTCGGGCAACCCGTCGGACAAGCGGTCGTGGGCCAGGGCGTTCTCCTGGTCGACCCTCGCGCAGCGGCTCGGCTTCACCCAGCTCAGCTCGATCTCGGTGCCGAAGCGCGGGTCGGACGCGCGGGTGGCCGGCGTGCGGGTGCGCGGCCTCAAGGGCGGCGAGCTGGTCACCACCTACCTCGAGGGGTGGGACGTGCGCGAGGCGCTCGGCCTGCTCTCGCCCGGGTTCACCGTGTCGCTCGCCCGCATCGGCGGGGCCGGTGCGCAGCCGCTGGTCGGTGACTGGGACGGTGACGGGCGCGATCAGCCGGGTTGGTTCCGCAACGGGCGGGTCGCCCTGCAGATGACCGGCCCGGCCGGAGCCTGGGTCAGCCGGTTCCGCTACGGAGCGGCCGGCGACGTCGCGGTGGTGGGCGACTGGGACGCCGACGGCGACGACGACCTCGGTGTCTACCGCGGCGGGAGCTGGCTGCTGCGGGCCGGCCTGACCGCGGGCCCGCCGACCACGACCGTCGCGTTCGGCGCCGCGGGGGACCGCCCGGTCGTCGGGTCGTGGAACGGCTCGGACCTCGGCATCGGGGTGGTCCGCGGCAGCCGGTGGCGGCTGCGCGACACCGTGACGAGCGGTCCGACGCAGCGCTCGTTCCGCTACGGGCGCGCCACCGACACCCCGGTCGTCGGCGACTGGAACGGGGTCGGGCCGACCGGCGTCGGCGTCGAGCGGGACGGTCGGTGGCTGCTGCGCAACCGGCTGTCCGGCGGCCCGGCCGGGACCGTCGTCGACTTCGGTGCGGCCACCGGCCGCCCGGTGGCGGGCAGCTGGACCGGTGTGGCGCGCGACTCGGTGGGCATGGTCCGCGGGACCACGTTCCGGCTGCGGGCCACGACGGCGCGGCGGTCGGCCGTGGAGACGCGGGTCTTCGTGGGATGACGTGCCACGCCGTCGTGCAACGGCGGCGTAGGCTTCGACAGGTGGTGCGCGCCGCAGTGGCGCGCCGGGACGAGCAGGACAGGAGCGCGACGCGGGTGGCGGCAGTGTCGACCGGGCCGGGTGCGGCGCCGCGCGTCCTTCTCGACGCCACCGCAGTCCCGGCCGACCGGGGCGGCGTCGGTCGTTACGTCGACGGCCTGGTCGCCGGGCTCTCGGCGGGCGGCCAGTCGCTGGTCGTGGTCTGCCAGCGCTCCGACGCCGAGCGGTTCAGCCGGGTCGCGGCCGGCGACGCCGAGATCGTGCCCGGGCCGTCGGCGATCTCGCACCGGCCGGCCCGGCTGGCCTGGGAGCAGACCGGCCTGCCGCTCGTCGCGCAGCAGGTGGGTGCCGACCTCATCCACTCGCCCTACTACACGATGCCGCTGCACGCGCCGGTGCCGGTCGTGGTGACCCTGCACGACGTGACGTTCTTCTCCGAGCCCGAGCTGCACAGCGCGGTCCGCACCGGCTTCTACCGGTCCGCGACGCGCACCGCGGTCCGCCGCGCCGCGCGCGTCGTCGTGCCCTCCCAGGCGACCCGCGACGAGCTGGTCCGGCTGCTCGACGCCGACCCCGCGCGCATCGACGTGGCCCTGCACGGCGTCGACCTCGACACCTTCCACCCGCCGTCGGACGCCGAGTGCCACCGGGTCGCCAGCCGGCTCGGTCTGCACGGCCGCCCGTACGTCGCCTTCCTCGGCGTGCTCGAGCGCCGCAAGAACGTCCCCGACCTGGTGCGCGGCTGGGTGCGGGCCGTCGACGGACTGGACGACGCGCCGGCGCTCGTGCTGGCAGGCAGCAGCGGGTGGGACGACGGCGTCGACCAGGCGGTGGCCGAGGTGCCGAGCCACCTCAAGGTGGTGCGACCGGGATTCCTGCGGCCGGCCGACCTGCCGGGCCTGCTCGGCGGCGCCATGGTCGTCGCCTACCCCAGCAAGGCCGAGGGCTTCGGCCTGCCGGTCCTCGAGGCGATGGCCTGCGGGGCCGCGGTGCTCACCGCACGGCGGCTCTCGCTCCCCGAGGTCGGCGGCGACGCGGTGGCCTACACCGAGCCCGACGTCGACAGCATCGCGACCTCGCTGCGCGATCTCATCCTGGACGAGGACCGGCGCCGCCGGCTCTCCCTCTCCGGTCAGGAGCGGGCCAAGGAGTTCACCTGGGCCGCGTCGGCGCAGGCCCACGTCGAGACCTACCGGCGCGCGGCGGCCGGCGTCTCCGTCTGACGTGCCGGCGACTGCTCCCCGGGTGACCCCCGAGGCCGTCGTCCTGGTCGGCGGCAAGGGCACCCGGCTGCGCCCCCTGACCGTCGGGACGCCCAAGCCGATGCTGCCGACCGCCGGCGTCCCTTTCCTGCACCACGTGCTGGCGAAAGCCCGCGCGGCCGGTGTCGAGCACGTCGTACTGGCCACGTCGTACCGCCCCGAGGTCTTCGAGGAGGGCCTCGGTGACGGCTCGGCGCTCGGGCTGCGCGTCGACTACGTCACCGAGGAGGAGCCACTGGGCACCGGCGGCGGCATCCGCAACGTCGCCGGCCTTCTCGAGGGCGGCCCCGACGACCCGGTCGTCGTCCTCAACGGCGACGTGCTCTCCGGTCACGACCTCGCCGCCCAGGTCGAGCGGCACGTGCAGGCCGGCGCCGACGTGACGCTCCACCTCACCGAGGTCGAGGACCCGCGGGCGTTCGGCTGCGTGCCGACCGACGAGCAGGGCCGGGTGACCGCCTTCCTGGAGAAGACGCCGGACCCGGTGACCAACCAGGTCAACGCCGGCTGCTACGTCTTCCGCCGGTCGGTCGTCGACGGCATCCCGGCCGGGCGGCCGGTGTCGGTGGAGCGCGAGACCTTTCCCGGCCTGATCGAGTCCGGCGCCCTCGTTCTGGGCCACGTCGAGACCGCCTACTGGGCCGACCTCGGCACGCCGGCCGCCTTCGTCCGCGGGTCGTGCGACCTGGTGCTCGGCGTCGTCGCGTCACCGGCCCTGCCCGGCCCCACGGGGGAGGCGCTGCTGCTCCCCGGTGCGGAGGTCGACCCGACGGCGAGGGTGTCCGGAGGCACCACGGTCGGTGCCGGGGCCCGCGTCGAGGCGGGCGCGACGGTCGACGGCAGCGTGCTGCTCGACGCGGCGGTCGTGTCGGCCGGCGCGACCGTGCGCGACTCGGTGGTCGGTGAGGGCGCCGTCGTGGGCCGGGGCTGCCGGCTCGTCGGCGTCGTCGTCGGCGACCGTGGGGTCGTGGGCGAGGGCTGCGAGCTCACCGACGGCGCCCGGGTGTGGTGCGACGCCGAGCTGCCGGCGTACGCCCTGCGGTTCTCGCCGGACGAGTCCCCGCTCTAGGCGACCGGGCGGCCGGTCGCTGCTAGGCGGCGTTGGGCTCCGGTGCGTCGCTGGCCGGGAACTTCTCGATGAAGTCCGCGACCACCGCGCCGCTGACCTTGCCGCACAGCTGGCGGTGGCCCTGCTCGGCGCCCCAGTGCGACAGGGCGACGTGCTTGCCCTGCGGGAAGTCGCCGTAGGCGTCGTCCCAGGCGGAGACGATGAACTTCTGGTTCGGTCCCACGTTGTCGTCGGCCCGGGCACTCTCCGCGAGGTCCTCGAGCGCGTCGAGCTGGGCGCCCTCGATCGTGTCGTCGTACCAGAGGATCGTGTAGCCGTGCTCGAGGTTGTGGACGAGCTGCTCCATCTGGGGCCGGTCCCGCTCGGTGTAGAACGCGCGCGCCGGGAAGGCCGGGGCCGACCAGTGCGAGCCGGAGGACGGCGGCACCTGCGCGTAGTCGAGGACCGTGCCGTCGGGCTTGTGGTCGTTGCCACCGGTGGCCGGGTCGTCGGTGGGGGGCGAGCAGTTGGCGGCCGCCGCGCTGACGCCGAAGGACGCCAGGTCCTTCTTGGCCGGGTCGTCGCGCGAGTCGAGGTAGGCCGGGATCGCGGCCGCCGCGACCAGCCCCAGGCCGACCACGGCGGCGATCACGATGAACAGCAGGCTCTTCCTGCGCTCCTTGGCCTGTTCGGCCTTGCGCATCGCCTCGATCTTGGCGCGGCGGTCGCGCTCCTGCTGCTTGGTCTTGTTGGCCACCGGCGGATTCTACGCAACCCGGCTGTGAGACTGGTGCCGTGACCGCGGACCCGCTCGTGCGCCGCTGGCGGCCGGCGCGCCCGCTGGACCTGCCGGCGGTCCTCGGGCCGCTGCGACGCGGGCCGGGCGACCCGACGTTCCGCTACGTCCCCGGCGCCGGCGTCTGGCGGGCGACCCGCACGCCGGACGGCCCGGCGACGACGGCGATCCGCGTCGACGTGGCCCTCGGCGTTGTCGAGGCGCGGGCCTGGGGCCCCGGCGCCGCCTGGTCGGTCGAGAGCGCGCCGGACCTGGTCGGCGAGTCCGACGACCCGACCGGGTTCGTCCCCGGGCACCCGGTGCTGCGGGAGGCCTGGCGCCGCCACCCCGGCTGGCGGGTGCCGCGGTCCGGCCAGGTGCTCGAGGCGCTGGTGCCCGCTGTCCTGGAGCAGAAGGTGACCGGCCGCGAGGCCTGGCGCGGCTTCCGGTCGCTGGTGCGGCGCTACGGCGAGCCGGCTCCCGGGCCGGTCGACCAGGTGCCCGGCGGGCTCCGGGTTCCACCCTCCGGACGGACCTGGGCCGGGGTGCCGTCGTGGGAGTGGCACCGGGCCGGCGTGGACCAGTCCCGGTCGCGCACCGTCGTCACCGCGGCCCGGTCGGCCGGCCGGCTCGAGACGCTGGCCGGGTTGGACCCCGCCGAGGCGAGCGGCCGGCTGCGCTCCCTGCCCGGTGTCGGCGTCTGGACCGCCGCCGAGGTCGCCCAGCGGGCGCTGGGCGACGCGGACGCGGTGTCGGTGGGCGACTACCACCTGTCCTCGCTGGTCGGGCAGGCGCTGGTGGGCGAGCCGGTCGACGACGACGCGATGCTCCAGCTGCTCGAGCCCTACCGCGGCCACCGCTACCGCGCGGTGCGGCTGGTCGAGCTGTCCGGCGTACGTCCGGAGCGGCACGGGCCGCGCTACGCGGGGCGCGACTACCGCGCGATGTGACGCGGCGGACGTGACAGCCCGGGCTCAGACGATGCGGAGGAACGCCTCGGGGTCGCGCGGCGGGCGATCGGGTGCGGGCGAGGCCGGGTGCCCGACGGCGACGGCGCCCATCGGGTCCCAGTCGCCGGGCAGGTCGAGCACGCCGCGCACGACGTCGCGGCAGAACATCGTGCTGCTCACCCAGGCCGAGCCGAGCCCCTCGACGGCCAGGCCGACCAGGAGGTTCTGCACGCCGGCGCCGGTGGCGACCACGAACATCTCGCGCTCGGCGGCCGAGCGCCGCTCGTCCGGGTAGTCGTGCATGCCCTCGCGCACCAGGCACGGCACCACCAGCAGCGGGGCGCCCCGCAGCACGTCGCCGCGCCGGACCCGTCTGGCGACCTGCTCCTCGGTGAAGCCGTCGCGGCGCAGATCGGCGACCCAGGCCTCCAGCATCGCGTCGAGCAGCCGGGTCCGGCGCTCGGCGTCGGTGACCACTACGAAGCGCCAGGGCGTGGTGTGGTGCGGCGCCGGGGCGGTGACCGCGGCGGCCACTGACCGCCGCACCGCGGCCAGGTCGACGGGGTCGTCGGTGAAGGACCGGACGGTGCGACGGGCCGGGAGCACGTCGTGGGCGCCCAGCCGGAACATGTCCTCGGCGGCCGGACGTACCAGCGCCGCGGCACCCGGGCCGTCGCCGGCACCGACCCGGGCGGCCAGCCCGCGCACCACCGCGATCGGCCGCCGGGCCAGCTTCCCCTTGACCAGGTCGGCGGCCGCGGCGAGCTCGTCGGCGGTCGCGGTGACCGTGACGTCGAGCACGTTGCCGTGCCCGTCGTCGCGGCCCCGAAGGTCCTCGAGCGGCTCCAGCCCCGCGACCCCGACCGCCTGGTCGACCAGGCCGAGCCGCCACGGCCGGCCCATCGTGTCGGTGACGACGACGGCGACGTCGGCGCCGGTCAGCTCGAGCAGTCGGGCGCGCAACCGCCGGGCCGAGCCGTCCGGGTCGACCGGGAGCAGGGCGAGCTGACCGGGCGCGACGCCGCTCGCGTCCACCCCGGCCGCCGCCAGCACGAAGCCGTGCCGGGTCTCGACCACCCGGGTCGGCCCACGGCTGGCCACGATCCGCACCGTCTCGGCGGTCACCGCCTCGTCGCGGTCCATCGCCACGACCCGGCCCTCCGCCTTGGACACCACCTTGGAGGTGACGACGACGACGTCCCCGTCGGCGAGCGGGGTCGTCTTCAGCGCGTCGGCGGCCAGCGCGGCCAGGTCGTCGCCCGCCGCGACCTCGGGCACGCCGTCCGGGGCCCAGATCTCCAGCCGGGTCATGCGGCCCGCGGCCGCAGCGTGCAAGAGAGCTCCAGCGCGGCCCTGGCCATGTCTGCTGCGCGCTGCGGGTCGGGCATCAGCAGGGGTACTGCGCGACAGCTGATGCCGGCGGCCTCGACGTCGGCCACCGCGTCCGCGTCCTGCTCGTCGACCAGCCACCCGTCGAGCAGCCCGCCCGAGGACCGGCCGCCGTAGTGGCGGGCCACCGCGGCAGCCGTGCTCTGCACCCCGATCGCGGCGAGGACCTTGTCGGCCATGCCGCGCACCGGTGCGCCGCCGACGATCGGCGACAGGCCGACGACCGGCGCCGGCGTGGCGGCCAGGGCCTCGCGGATGCCGGGCACGGCAAGGACGGTCCCGATGCTCACGACCGGGTTGGATGGAGGGAGCAGCACCAGGTCGGCGGCGGCGACCGCCTGGAGGACGCCGGGGCCGGGCCTGGCCTGCTCCGCGCCGACCGCGACCACCTCGTGGGCGGGCGGCGCGGCGTGCAGCCGCACCCAGTACTCCTGGAAGTGCACCGCCCGCCGACCGCCGGGCGCCTCGAGGTCGTCGATGACCACGTGGGTCTCGACCCGGTCGTCGCTCATCGGCAGCAGCCGGACGCCCAGCCGGTCCAGGCCCCAGCGGGAGCACAGCGCCTGGGTGACCTCGCCGAGCGGGTAGCCGGCGTCGAGCATCTGGGTGCGCAGGACGTGGGTGGCCAGGTCACGGTCGCCCAGCCCGAACCACTGCGGCCCGGCGCCGTATGCGGCCAGCTCGTCGCGCACCGCGAACGTCTCGTCGGCCCGGCCCCAGCCCTGCTCCTCGTGGATGCCGCCGCCGAGGGTGTACATGACCGTGTCGAGGTCGGGACAGACCCGCAGGCCGAACAGCGTGATGTCGTCGCCGGTGTTGCCGATGACCACGACCTCGGTGGGCTGGTCGGAGGTGGCGGCGAGCAGGCCACGCAGGAAGCGGGCGCCGCCGATGCCGCCGGCCGGGACCACGATGGTGCGCACGCTCACGAGTCTCCCGTGCCCGGCGCGGCGGTGCCGCGGGGGGTCCTCCGTTCGGGTGATGCGTGGCCGCCGGTCGGCCGGTCCGCACGGGTGGGCGGTGGTGAATATCACCTTACGGCTTGACGGCAAAGCACTGACGCGCGTGTAATTCCACCAGTGTCATTCGTGTCGTCAAGGGCCGGAGGTCCTCCCGGTGGGGATCCCGGCCAGGTCACAGGGTCGAGGAGGCACGCCATGGGCGAGGTGTTCCCGCTCATCGACGGGACCGAGGACGAGGGTGAGGGCGACTGGGCCGAGCGGGCCCTCTGCGCCCAGACCGACCCGGAGGCCTTCTTCCCGGAGAAGGGGGGCTCGACCCGGGAGGCCAAGAAGGTCTGCCTCGGCTGCGACGTCCGGTCGGAGTGCCTGGACTACGCGCTGGCCAACGACGAGCGCTTCGGCATCTGGGGCGGGCTCTCCGAGCGTGAGCGGCGACGGCTGAAGAAGAGCGCGGTCTAGCGCCCTTCTCTGCCCGGCCGCCCGGCCGGGCACCTGACCCGCCGCACCCTCCTGCTCCCTTAGGTTGGGGCCGATGCCGACGACCCCTGCGCCGACTCCCGAGCCGGCGGCTCCTGTCGTCGTGACGGCGGTCGTCGTGGCCCACGACGGCGCCCGTTGGCTGCCCGGGCTGCAGGCGGCCGTCAGCGCCCAGTCCCGGCCCCCGGACCGGCTCGTCGCGGCGGACACCGGCAGCACCGACGGCAGCGCGGACCGGCTCGTCGACTGGCTGGGGCCGGAGGCCGTGGCGACCTGCGACCGGGCCGCCGGCTTCGGGGCCGCGGTGACGGCCGCGCTGCAGACCGGGCCCGCGACCTCGGCGACGCCCGACTGGCTATGGCTGCTGCACGACGACTGCATGCCCGAGCCCGGCGCGCTGGCGGCCCTGCTCGGCGAGGTGGCCCGGGACCCCTCGGTCGCGGTGGCCGGGCCCAAGGTCCGCGCGCTGGGCGCCGACGCCGGCCTGCTGCTCGAGGTCGGCGTCACCATCGCCCGCAGCGGCCGCCGGGAGACGATGCTCGAGCGCCGCGAGCGAGACCAGGGCCAGCACGACGGGGTGCACCGGGTGCTGGCCGTCGGCACCGCCGGGATGCTGGTGCGGCGTGACGTCTGGGACGAGCTCGGCGGCTTCGACCCTCGGCTCCCGCTGCTGCGCGACGACGTCGACCTGGGCTGGCGGGCGAACCTGGCCGGGCACCGGGTCGTCTGTGTCACCGACGCGGTCGTCGGCCACGCCGAGGCCGCCACCCGGCGCCGCCGGCAGGTCCGCGCCGGCCGGCACCGGCTGCACCGGCTGGACCGCCAGCACGCGCTGCACGTCCTGCTCGCCAACCTCCCGCTGCTGCACCTACCGGTCGCGCTGGTCGCTCTCACGCTGGGCTCGCTGGTCCGCTCGCTGGGCTACCTCGTCGGCAAGCTGCCCCGCCACGCCGCCGACGAGCTGGGGGCCCTGCTCGCGGTGGTCGGCCGGCCGGACCGGCTGGTGGCCGCGCGCCGGCGTCGACGGCGCACCCGGCAGGTTCCGGCGCGCTCGGTCCTGCGGCTGCTCGCGCCGCGGTCGGCCGGCCTGCGGCACCTGATGGAGACGGCCGCCCTGGTGACCGGCACCGGGGCGGGTGACGTGGCGGGTGGCCGGCACCGCGGGGCGGCCCGCGGCCCGTCCCGCCCGGGGACCGCCGCTCCCTCGACCGGGCCGACGTCCGAGGAG
>DATHAP010000054.1 GCA_035489715.1 Actinomycetes bacterium | reverse complement strand
TGGTAGGCGACGGAGGTCCCGATGACACCGCCGCCGATGACGACGACGCGCGCCCGGGCTGGCAGCTCGGCAGGAGGCACGCCGCGAGCCTAGTGTCGGGGGATGTTGGCGATGCACACAGCAGCCGAGCGACCCGACCTCTGGGAGCGCGGGATCGGGTCTGCCGACGTCTGGCCGGAGTACAACCTGCACGGCGACGTCCTCAACCAGTGGTGGGGACTGCTCGACCAGGAGCTGGCCGACCTGCAGTTCGTGCTGCACGACGACCAGACCGACACCGTCGTCGCGGAGGGCCACACGGCCGCGTTCGCGTGGGACGGCGACGACGCAAGCCTGCCGGACGGCATCGACCGGGCCATCGAGGTCGCGTTCCGCGACCACCGGGCCGGCGCGCCGGTCGACACGCTGTGCGCGCTGGCCGCCGAGTCGCCGCGCGACGGCCGCCGTCGCGGCCTCGCCGTCGAGATCCTCGGCGCTATGCGCACGCTCGCGGAGCGGCACGGCCTCCAGCACCTGGTCGCCCCGGTGCGCCCGTCGTGGAAGGAGCGCTACCCGATCACGCCGATCGAGGAGTACGTCGTCTGGCGCCGCGACGACGGCCAGCTGCTGGACCCGTGGATGCGCGTCCACGAGCGGCTGGGTGCCCGGGTGTCGACTCCCCTGCCGCAGTCGCTGCTCATCACCGGCACTGTCGCGGAGTGGGAGTCGTGGACCGGGCTGCCGCTGCCGGCCGACGGCGACTTCGTCTTCCCCGAGGGGCTGGGCCCGCTGCACGTCGACCGCGGAGCCGACCGCTGCACCTACTGGGAGCCCAACGTCTGGATGGTGCACCCCGACCTCTGAGGTCGACGGCTCAGACGGTCAGGGTCGCAGCACCAGCCGGTCGTCGGTCGCAGCCCGGGTGGCCGCCCGGGTGAACGGCCACGGCGTCGTGCGGCCGCGGCGCCACAGCGACACTTGGTCGGTGTAGTGCTCGTGCCAGGCGTGCCCGCTCGCACCGGTCAGGTTGACCCACCGCGACGCGTCGAGATCGGCGAGATCGACGACCATCCGCATCGAGGGCACCCAGTCGGTCCGGAAGCCGTGGTTCGCCGACCAGCCGGTCGCGTCGACGGTCGACTCACCGCCGCCGACCTCGACGTCGCCGTGGTTGACCAGCCACTCGATCGGAGCGATGCCGGACTGGCCGAAGGTCTGCGACTCGAGCGGCAGCGCGTGCAGCTCGCCCCATCGCCAGTCGGCCGGGTCGTCGCCGAGCCGGTCCTGCAGCCCGGTCCAGGCGTCGCGCATGGCCGCCGTCAGCACGTCATCGCGCGTCTCGGTCGTCGCGGTGCCCTGGTCGTCCCACCAGTCGCTGTCCGGCTCGTCGAGCAGCTCGGTGACCACCTGGTACCAGCGGGAGCCGCCCGTCGGCCACTCCTTCTTCTCCAGCTCGTCGTGGAAGGCCAGCCGCAGCAGGTTGCGCCACACCGCGTTGAAGTAGGCCGCTCCGGCTGAGTCCTCGTCCTGCCGTAGGTCCCAGTCCCGCAGCAGGTCCTGACCCTCGGCCGCTAGGCCGGTCAGGTCGAGCTCGAGCAGCACCGGCAGCAGGGCCGGCGCCAGGTTGTTGCGGCTGTCGCGCTGCACCGCCATCAGGTCCTGGGCGGTGACGTCACCGCGGGCGACCAGCCGCTCGAGCCGGCTACGGATCCGGTCCGCCCGGTAGCCCGAGTCCCAGTCGTCGGTGAGGAAGACCGGGTAGTCGGCCGGGACCACCGCGTTGTTGGCCGTCACCACGAAACCCTCGTCGGGGTCGAGCACCCGGGGCAGGTCGTCGAAGTCGACGTAGCCGGTCCACTCCTCCTTGCCGGTCCAGCCCTTCGCCGGCCACCGCCCGTCGTAGCCCGATCGCACTGGCACCTTGCCCGGCGCCTGGTAGCCGATCTGCCCCGCGGTGGTGGCGAACACGATGTTCTGCGCCGGCACCTCGAACAGGCTGGCCGCCGCCCGCAGGTCCTCGACGGTCGCTGCCCGGTCCAGCGCGAAGAGGGCGTCCATCGTCCGGCCCGGGCGCAGCGCGGTCCACTGGATGGCGACTGCGTACTCCCCGGACCCGGGCTTGGCGTAGCGCTTGCTCACGTCCGAGATCAGCGGCCCGTGTCGCGTCTCGCGGATCCGCAGCGGCCGGGGGTCCTCCCCCGCAACTCGGATCGTCTCCTCGCGCACCGAGAGGTCGACCTGCTCGCCCTTGTACTTGTAGCGGTCGCCGTCGACCTTCTCCAGCACCAGGTCGGCGACGTCCGGCGCGAGGTTGGTGAAGCCCCACGCGAGGTCCGCGGTGTGCCCGATGACGACCCCCGGCACCCCGGAGAAGGTGAAGCCGGCGACGTCGAACGGGCAGGCTGCGCTGACCCGGGTGCAGTGCAGGCCCATCTGGGTCCAGATCGAGGGCAACGCAGGTCCGAGGTGCGGGTCGTTGGCCAGCAGCGGCTTCCCGGTCGCGGTGTGCTCGCCCGACACCACCCAGGAGTTCGAGCCGAGACCCGGTCCGTGGGGGCCGAGGAGCGTCGGCAGGTCGTCGAGCGCGTGCGCGATGCCGCGCAGCGCGGTGGACGCACCCGTGGGCACCCGCGACGCGGCGCTCTGCAGCGGGGGCTTCGTCCCCTCGCCGGCGACGATGGTGGGGTGCTCGTCGTAGGGGTACGTCGGGAAGAGCTCGTCGACCCGGTCGCGGGGCAGCGTCTCGCCCAGACGGGCCCGGGTGAGCTCCTCGTCCAGGTTGCTGCGCAGGTCCCAAGCCATCGCCTTGAGCCACGCGACCGAGTCGGCCGGCCTCCAGCGCGCCACGTCGTACGACCGGTTGGTGAGGGCGAGCATGCCGTGCTCGAGGCTGAGCTCCGAGCCGGACCGGCCGGCCAGCCACGCGTTGACCCCGTCGGCGTAGGCCTGCAACCACGCCACCGTCTGCGGGTCGAGCAGCTTCAGCTCCTGCTCGGCCACCCGGCGCCAGCCCAGCGTGCGGACGAACTCGTCGGTGTCCGCCTGGTCGGGGCCGAAGAGCTCGGAGAGCCGCCCCGCGGTGACGTGCCGGCGGAAGTCCATCTCCCAGAACCTGTCCTGAGCGTGCACGTAGCCCTGCGCCCGGAACAGGTCCTCGGCGGTGTCGGCCCAGATCTGCGGCACAGCTTGGGCGTCGCGCTCCACCGTCACCGGGGCGCCGAGCCCCGGCAGCGCGGCGCTGCCCGACACCTGGGGGAACGACCGCCGCACCGTCCAGGCGACGAAGGCGCCACCGGCGACGGCGAGCACGAGCAGGAGGACGAGGAGTCCCACGGCCACCCGGCGGAGGACGCGGAGGGTGGTCTGCACGCCGTGACTGTAGGACGCGGCCTGTCCCGGCGTTCAGCGGGGCAGGAAGAAGATCATCAACACCGACCAGGTCAGGTGGGTGACCACCGGTGCGAGCACGCCGCGCGTCGACCGGCGCTCCAGCGCGAACAGCGTGCCCATGGCGGCCGCCGCGAGCACGAGCATCACGTTGAGCGTCGCCGCGGTGACGACGACGTAGGCGACTGTCGACCACAGCCACGGCCGGTGCCGGCCGAACGCGCTGTAGAGCGCGCCGCGGAAGAAGAGCTCCTCTGCCAGCCCGTTGACCAGGGCGACGGCGACGACGAGCGTCAGGCTGCCCGTGTCGGCGCGCGAGATGACGTCGTCGACCAGGTCATCGAGGGTCGGCACCCGGCGCACGACCAACGCCGCCACCGCGAACACCGCGAACGCGCCGGCGCCGAGGACGGCCGGCACCAGCACGTGCCGTCGGCCGTCGAGCCGGCCCAGGTGCAGCGGCCCGGACAGCAGTGCCCCGAGCATCCAGCAGCCGGCCAACAGGGCGCCGTACCAGTAGAAAGCCTGCGACCCGGCCTCGGTGCGCAGCGTGAGCGCGAGGAGCCCGGCGCCCACGACACCGGTGGCCGCGACGACGACCCGCCGGCGGCGGCGGACCAGGTCGGACTCGGCGTGGTACGGAGTCGTAGAGGGGCCTAGGACCGCCACCCACCGGTGCAAGCCGGCGGGCACCGTCGGCGTCGTCGCACGCGTCACCGTGGCGCGACGCCTACGAGCGCAGGGTCGGAGGTCAGGACGCGCGTGCTCTCCCGGAGCCGGACCGCCTCTAGCGCCTCTCCCCGGCCCACCGCGGCGCGTGCCCGGTCCGCCGGTCGGGCGCCGGCCAGTCGCCGCTCGCCGTCGGAGTGCAGCGCGGCGAGAGTGCGCCAGAGCGCCGCGTCGTAGGTCAGCACGAGCTGCAGTCCCTCGAGCTCGACGACGGTGCTCAACGGCGAGCGGCGCAGCAGGCTGCCGTTCCCCTTCAGCCGCCCCAGCTTTTCCGCGGCCCAGCCGCCGACCAGCTTGTGGCGCTGGACCCCGATGCCCAGCACCGACATCACGTCCGACAGCCCTCGCCGGTCGTCGTCCAGGAGGTCGGCCACCGCCTCGACGGCGGCGGCTACCGGGTCGTTGGCGGAGCCTTGCTGGGCGCCGAGGGATCGGCGCGCCAGCTCGAGCCCTCCCGTCAGGGCCGCCAGGTGGTCGTTCAGGTAGGTCGCCAGCATGCCGGACCCTTGCCCGCCTGCGGCGGCTCTCACCCTCGGCCGGCCAGTGCGGTCGAGCGACTGCACGCCGCCGGTCCGGCGCGGCGACGCGGCCACCGGACTCGGCCCCTTGACGTCGCGGACCTTCGCCTTCCGCAGTGCGGAAGTGCGGGGTCGTTCGTCCGACATAGGAGCATGCTGGATATGCCAGCCAGAGCAGCGGCCGAGGGAGTTCTGACGAGCGCACGCGGAGTGGAGACACGGGGGCAGGAGCTGGAGCTGCGGCTCCGGCGGGACCTGGAGGGTGAGGTCGCCTTCGACGACTACTCACGGCACCTCTTCTCGCGGGACGCGAGCATGTACGCCATCACACCGATGGGCGTCGCGTTCCCGCGGCACGGCGACGACGTAGCGGCCGCCGTGTCGGCCTGTGCGGCGCTCGGTGTGCCGGTGGTGCCCCGCGGCGCCGGCACCAGCCTGGCCGGCCAGACGGTCGGGCCGGGGCTGGTGCTGGACATGTCGCGCCACCTGCACCGGGTCCACCAGGTCGACCCGGAGGCGAGGACGGCGCTGGTCGACGTCGGGGTCGTGCAGGACCAGCTCAACGGGGCGGCCGCGACGTACGGCCTGATGTTCGGGCCGGACACCTCGACCAGCAACCGGGCCACGATCGGCGGGATGGTCGGCAACAACTCGGCGGGCAGCGGCAGCGTGCGCTTCGGCATGACCATCGACCACGTCCGCCACCTCGACGTGGTGCTCTCCGACGGCAGCCGGGCGCGGCTCGAGCCGGTCGACGAGGCCGAGCTGGCCCGCCGGGGCGCCCGCGAGTCGCTGGAGGGCCGGCTCTACGCCGGGCTGCCCGGGCTGCTGGCCCGGCACGAGCGGTCGGTGCGCGAGGACTACCCCGCGTTCTGGCGGCGGGCCGGCGGCTACCGGCTGGACCGGCTGGCCGACCC
>DATHAP010000053.1 GCA_035489715.1 Actinomycetes bacterium | reverse complement strand
GACGCGGGTGCAGAGGTTGTCCGGTTCACACTGGCGGGTCACAGCCGTGCTTCCCCCGGGGCCACAACTGCTCGTCCTGGGGCAGAACTGGGACGCCCGGTGGACCGCTCGGCTCAACGGAAGATCGCTCGGACGGCCCGTTGTGGCCGATGGGTACTCGGCCGCCTGGGTCGTGGAAGAAGTGGGCCGCCACACCTTCGACATCAGCTTTGCGCCGCAGCGTCGCGCCACGGCCGGGCTGGCCCTCTCGGTCGCCGGTGTGCTGCTGTGCCTCTACCTCGCCCTGCGCCGGCGGCCCCAACCAGTCCCGGAGCCGCTGCCCGTCGCGGACCGCCGGCCGACGGGAATCGGCGTCCGACCTGGTCGCGCCGTTGCCGGTTGGGTCGTGGCGGCAGCCCTCGGCTGGTTCCTCGGTGGTCTGCTGGTCGGCGCCGTCGTGCTCGCCGTCGCCTGCTGGCACGCCTGGCGACCGCCGCCGCCCCGGTTGCTCCTGCTGGCCGCGCTGGCGCTGGTGGTCGCGACGCCGGTCCTGTTCGTCCTGGGCAACATCTCGCGGTGGGGTGAGGTCACCCCGGAGCTGGTGGCCGCCAACCCGTGGCCGGGGCGGACTGCTGCGTGCGCCGTTCTGCTGCTCTGTCTCGGGGTCTGGCGCGACGAGCGGCGAGCCCCGTGAGCAAGGCCGCGGTCGACAACGGCGGCTCCCTGCCGTACGTCCCGGCACTGGACGGCCTGCGCGCCGTCGCGGTGGTCGCTGTTCTCCTCTACCACGGTCGGGTCGGCTGGGCGCAGGGCGGCTTCCTCGGGGTCGACCTGTTCTTCGTGCTCTCCGGCTTCCTCATCACGACGTTGCTGCTCACCGAGCACGCACGAACCGGGCGGGTGGACCTCGGCCGGTTCTGGCTGCGCCGGGCCCGCCGGCTGTTCCCGGCTCTCGTCGTGGTGCTGGTCGCCGTCTGCGGCTACGCCGCGGTCCTGGCCCAGCCGTTGCAGCGTTACCCGCTGCGGCTCGATGTCGTCAGCACCGTCGCCTACGTCGCCAACTGGCGGGCCGCCCTCGGTCACGATTCCTACTTTGCTCAGTACGCCGACCCCTCGCCGCTGCGGCACATGTGGTCGCTCGGCATCGAGGAGCAGTTCTACCTGCTGTTCCCGGTGCTGCTCATCGGCTGGCTGGCGCTGAGCCGCGGCCGGACGCGCTGGCTCGCGGCCGCGTTGACTGCCGGAGCGGTGGCCTCGGCGACTGCGATGTCGCTGCTGCACGACCCGCAGGTCGACCCGTCGCGCGTCTATTACGGCACCGACACGAGGGCACAGGCGTTGCTCGTCGGTGCCCTGGCGGCCGTGCTGGTGCTCGGGCTGCCCTCCGCCTGGGACCGGTGGGCGGGGTGGGCCGCGGCGGCCGGACTGGCGGTCTTCGTCGCCCTCGCGGTCCTGAGCCGCGATCTGTCGCCGTGGCTCTACCGGGGCGGCTTCCTCCTCGTCGCGGTCGTGTGCGCGGTCCTCGTGGTGGCCGCCAGGCAGCTGCCGCCAGGCTCCCGCGCCGCGCGGCTGCTCGGGTCGTCACCGCTGCGGGTCGTGGGCCTGCTGTCCTACGGCCTCTACCTCTGGCACTGGCCGGTGTATGTCGTGCTGGACCCAACGCGGACCGGGCTCTCCGGCGCTGCGCTGCTGCTGACCCGCCTCCTAGTCACCTTCGCGATCGCCGCAGCGTCCTACCTCCTGCTGGAGCAGCCGGTGAGGCGCGGGACCTTCGCCCGGCTGCTTCCACGGGTCGACCCACGGCTTGCGGTCGCCGCGTCGGCTACGGCGCTCCTGGTGCTCGCCGTCGCGGTCACGGCCGGCGCGCCGCGACCGACACCCTCGTGGGCCGACGAGCTCACCGCGGTGCCGGCCGCTTCCGGCGACCGGAAGGTCTACGTGCTGGGTGACTCGGTGGCGTGGGGTCTGGCCAGCGGCTATCGGGACCGCCCCGGCGACGGCATCGAGGTTCGCGGCACCACAGAGCTCGGCTGCGGCCTCATCGCCGCCCCGGTCGTGGTCGACGGACGGGTCGAGCCGCTGCAGGGCAGCTGCGACGAGCTCGATCGGCGGTGGCCCAGGGAGGTGGCCGCGTACCAGCCCGACGTCGCGGTCCTGATGCTCGGCATCGGGGAACAGTTCGACCGCGACCTGCCCGGTGGAACGGTGCGGTTCGGCACACCGGCGTACAGGGGGTTCCTCGAGCAGGAGCTGGACACCCGGGTGCTGCAGCTGGGAGGCGCAGGCAGCCGGCCCGTGGTGCTGGTCACAGTGCCCTGCCACCAGGTACCTGACACCGGGCTCAGCGGCAACGCCGCGGTCATCAACGACGCCAGCCGGATCCGGTGGCTGAACGACGTCCAGCGAGACTACGCGGACCGGCACGCCAGCGCGGTGCGGCTGCTCGACCTGGACGGCTACCTCTGCGCGGACGGCTACAGCAACTCGTTCGGCGGCGTCGACCCGCTGCGGTCCGACGGCCTGCACTTCACGCCGCAGGGGGTGCGGCTGGTCTGGCGCTGGCTGGGCCCACGGCTGGTGGACGTTGCCGTCAGCTCCGCTCCGAACGGGATCGCCGAACCGGCCGCGACCTCCAGCGCCGCTGGGTAGCGACGTACTGCGCCGGGGCATCCGGTGGCCGGTGGCTGGCCCGCCGGTTGGCGACGAACAGCAGGTCCGAGGACAGCGGCACGAACCGGGTGAAGAATCGGTCCACCAGCGACACCGGGAAGGGGAACTCGGCCGGCATGCCGTGCCGCTCGGTCACCTCGAAGCCGTAACGGTCCAGGATCTCGGCCAGGGCGCGGTGGGTGAACACCTTGAGGTGCCCCTGCACCCGGTTGCCCTGACCCAGCACCCTGAGCCGCCGGCCCAGGGCCACCACGCTGCTGGTCTCGGTGCCGAGCGGCTGGATGCCCATCGGGACCAGCAGCCGGTTGGCCCAGGACACCATGTTCGGCGTCGACACGACGAGGGTGCCGCCGGGCGTCGTCACCCGGTAGAGCTCCTCGAGCACCGCGTCCGGGTCAGGGACGTGCTCGATGATCTCGCCGGCTACCACGCAGTCGAACGAGCCGTCCGCAAAGGGCAGCCGGCGTGTGACGTCGGCGACGACGTAGGTCCAGCCCTCGGCCCGGACGGCCGGCAGCACGTCTACACCGGTGACCGCCGTTCCCGAGGCGTCGCCGAGCCGGCGCGCCAGCCAACCGGTGCCGCACCCGATGTCCAGCGTGGCGGCTGGCCGACGCCGAGCCACGATGTCGACGATCGTGTCGAGCCGCTCGTCGTCGTGCTCGACGTAGGTGACGTTGGAGCGGTAGTAGGCGCGGTAGTCCACGTCTAACCGGCCGAGGGCGAGCGGTCGTCGCGCCGCCGTACGCCTAACAGCGCTGGCCCGACGACGATCAGCACCACGGAGCCGCCCACTGCTGCCAGGGCCGCCCGCGACCGGTGCACGTCGTTGGCCACGCCGCAGACAGCGCGACCGAGCGCTTGGGACGGCGGGTTCGCGGCACTCCCGCACCCAGCGGGGAAGCCGTCCGGAAGCGGCGTGGTACCGGTCGGCACCCAGTAGAGGTAGGCGGCCACCGTCAGCAGATGCAGGCCGAGCAGCTCGCAGACTCGCGACCCCGTGGCGAGCGACACGGGGCCGGGACGAGGCACGGTCACCACGCGGGAAGACCTCCGTCCTGGAGCCCGGCCGGCGCCGGGCGGCGTGAGCCTACTGTCGCGTCCCGGCCGCCGCGCGCCACGCGGCGGCGCCGGGCCGCAGCTCGTCGGCCACGATGACCGCCACCAGGGCAGCACAGACCGCGATCGAGGTGGCCAGCACCTGCTCGGCGCTGCCGTGGAACCACCCCGCGACCAGCACCACCTGCACGGTGATGCCGGACCAGACGAAGGCCTCGGCCCGCCGGGTGCGTCGGGCCAGACCAGCGAACAGCAGCAGCTGCAGCAGTGCGGCGAGCACCCCGAGGACGGCGAACTGCGGCGCCAGCTCGGCCCCGCGCGCGTAGGCGGTGCCAACAGTAAGCTCCAGCAGCGGGCCGGCGAAGAGCAGCGCGCCAAGCACGACGACGGCCCCGATCGCCAGCGTCAGCCCCGTGGTGATCAGCAACGATCGGCGCCGCCCGCCGCGGGCCACCAACATCGGGAAGGCCATGACGGCCAGGAAGTGCGGCGCCCAGAACGCGGCCTTGGCGAAGAGCGCGCCGACACCGTACTGACCGGACTCCTCGGCGGGCAGGTAGTGCCGCGCCAGCACCACGTCGAGGTTGGTGAGAAGCAGGATCGCCGCAGTGGCCGACGCGGCTGCGACCAGCAGCCGCACGTGCTGTCGCGGCCCGTCTCCCCGGCCGGCACGAGTGCGGGGCAGGGCGCCTCCGCCCGTCGTGATCCTCGCCACAGCCACCGCGGAGAGCGCCGTGCCCACGGCGGCCGCTCCGATCGCCCCCGAGACCGACCAGCCGAGCAGCGCCGCGACGCCGGCACCTGCGAGGCGCAGCCCGGAGAGCAGCAGGTAGCTCGCTGCCAGCGCGCCGTACCGCCGGGCCCCGAGCAGGACACCTTGCAGCGCGCCGGTCACCGTGACCGGCAACAGCGTGACCCCCAGCCACAGCACCGGGACCGGCCCCGACAGCTCCAGGAAGGCGGTCGCGAACGGCGCCGTGAGCCACACGAGCACCATGAACGTCAGTCCGAGCACCGCCGAGGTGCGCACCCAGTCGGCAGACCGGCCAGGGGCCTCGGCCGTCTCGCGGGCGACCAGGAGCTGGAGCGCGATCGCCGGCACGCTGCCGATCAGTCCCAGTGCGAGCAGCGATGCCAGTGCGCCGTAACCTCCCGGACCAAGCGACCGGGAGAGCACGATGGCAAACGCATAGCCGAGCAGGTTCGACACGACGGTGGCGACCGCCAGCGCGGCGCCGCTGCGACGCACGGCTGTCGCCGACGGACTCGCAGGAGCCCCGAGCAGCTCGGCCATGCCCCTCCTCGCCAGCGGTGGCTCGCCAGGCTAGCCGGAGCCCCGACGGATCGGACCCGCCGACAGGTAAGGTGCGCCCTCGGCACCGGCCACCGAGGAGCGTGATGGACGTCGAGGCCTTCGCCGCGGAGCTGCCGCGGCGCTTCGACGGTGACGCCAACGCGGAGCACCCGGTCGATCGTCGGTTGGCCGCCGTCGTCGAGCGGGTGCCGGGCATGACCACCGAGCACGCGCTCACCGTGCTCGACCTGGCGGTCGCCGGGCTGGGCGAGACTGAGTGCTACCTCGAGGTCGGGTCTTACCGAGGCCGGTCGGTCGTCGGCGCGATGCTCGACCATCCTGGGCGGCAGGCCGTCGCCATCGAGAGCTTCGCCGAGTTCGGCGTGGACCCGGTGCAGGCCCGGATCGCGGTCGAGAACACGCTGCGCGAGTTCGGCGTGGACGACCGGGTTCGGCTCGTCGTCGGCGACGCCTTCCGTCGACTGGACCGCTCGTCTGTGCCGGCGCCGGTCGGGGTCTACTTCTACGACGGCGCCCACTCCCGGGTCGCGCAGTACCTCGGTCTGGCGCTGGCCGAGCCCCTATTCGCCGAGCGTTCGTTGGTCCTGGTGGACGACTGGTCGTGGCCGCAGGTGCGGTCTGCGACCAGGGCCTACCTGAAGCGGCACCCCGGCTACCACGTGGTCGCAGAGATGACGGTCTCGACCGACTTCGACCCGCGCTGGTGCAACGGGCTTGTCGTGCTGGCCTGGCAGCGTCCGCCCGACTGGGTGGTGCCGAGCGGCTGGGAAGTCGTCTGGCGACGGTGGGCTCACCTGGGCCTGCTCGCCCCTCTTCGCTCCCTCGCCTACCGGGTGCTTGTTCGACACCCGCGGGTGACGCGCCTGGTGGCCAAGATCTACCTGCACGGCGGCACCAGGGTCCCGACGCACGCACCCGACGACGTGCTCGGCTGATCAGGTGACCCAGCCACTGGTCTCCGTCGTCGTGACGACGCGCGACGTCGAGCGCACCCTGGAGGCGTGCCTGCGCTCGGTGCGGGCCCAGGACCACCAGCCCCTCGAGGTGGTCGTGGTCGACAACGCGAGCACCGACGGCACCGTCTCCATCGCCGAGCGGCACGCCGACGTCGTGCTGTCCGCCGGTCCGGAGCGCAGTGCGCAGCGCAACCGCGGCGTCATGGAAGCCACCGGGGAGTGGGTGCTGTGGATCGACGCCGACATGCTGCTGCGGCCGGACGTCGTGAGCAGCGCCCTGGCCGCGGCGCGTCGCGACGGTGCGCGAGCGGTCTCCATCCCGGAGACGACCGTCGGCGAGGGGTTCTGGACCGCCTGCCGTGCGCTGGAGCGGTCGTGCTACCTGGACGACGCCTCCCTGTTCAACCCTCGGCTGCTGCGCCGTGACCTGCTGGCCGAGATGGGTTTCGACGAGACGATGGCCGGCCCGGAGGACGCCGACCTCCGGCTGCGCCTCGGGGCAGCAGGAGTCGTCGTCTCCCACGCCACAGGTGTGATCGACCACGACGAGGGCCGGCTCACCCTCCCGTCCGTGTGGCGCAAGCGGGTCTACTACGGCGAGTCGCTGCCCGCGTTCGCCGCGGCCAACCCCGGCGCGGTGCGGGCGCAGGGAGCGGCCACCGTGCGGGCGTTCGTCCGGCACCGCCGTCGGCTGCTCTCGGACCCGGTGCACGGGCTCGGTCTCGTCGTCCTCCGGAGCATGGAGGCCGCCGGCTACCTCGCCGGCTACGTCGCGGGTGCTGCCCGCTCGTCCCGGTTACGCCGGCCGTGATGTCGACCTGCGGCGTGTGCGGCACGACCACCGCGCCGTGGCGCATGGACTCCCGCAACACGGTCGACCGGTGCCCGGCGTGCGGCACCGTCGCGCGGGACCTGGACCGGGCGCCGGCGGGTGCGCGGTCGCCTGCATACGGCGGCGACCCGGGGCTCGACCGCTGGCGGCTCGCCGCCACCTACCGTCGGCTGCGCGGACTGGTGCCGGCGGGCGGTCGGGTGTTCGAGATCGGGTTCGGCTCGGGCGCACTGCTCCGCCGGTTCCTCGACGACGGGGTCCGTGTCGCCGGCACCGACCCCGGGATGCTCGGGACGGACATCGACCCGGCCGTCTCCTCCGCCGGCGATCTGAGCGACCGACCGGTCGGCACCGGCACGTGGCCGGGCGGCAACGACCTGGTCGTCGGCGTGCACGTCGTCGAGCACGTCACCGACCTGTGCGGCTTCGCACGCGCCTGCCACGACCTGCTCCGCCCGGGCGGTCACCTCGTCCTGGTGACTCCGGCCGCTGACGGTGCCGCGCTGAAGGGCTACCGGGCTCGCTGGTGGATGTGGGAGGACCCGACTCATCTGCGTCTGCTGACCACGCGCTCGGCCCGGCGGCTGCTGTCCGACGCCGGCCTGGTCGACGTGCACGTGCGCAGGCTCCTTCTCGACAGCCTGGCGGCGGATGCGGCCAGCTGCGCGCGGGCCGTGGGGTGGCGGCGGCTCCCGGCCGGAGGAGTGCTGTCACGGGCGCCGGTCCGGTTGCTGGTCGCGCTCACCGCGCCCGCCGTGCTCGTGGCGAGGCTGGTGGTTCCCTCGACCCGCCCGGTCATCGAAATCTCGGCCCGCCGGCCCGCGGCCGCCGGATGACGCCGCTGGGCCGGTCGGGCGCCGCTGGCGCGATCGTCGGACTCCTGACCGGACTGCTGGCGCTCGGGCCGGGCCTCGCAGGTGGATACCTCCTGGCGTACGACATGGTGTTCGTCCCGGACCAGCCGCTGACCGCCGCCGTCCTCGGGACAGACGGGTCGGTGCCCCGCTCGGTGCCCAACGACCTCGTCGTCGTGCTCGCCTCGACCGTCCTGCCCGGCGACGTGGTGCAGAAGCTGCTGCTGCTGGCCGCGTTCGTCCTGGCCGGCTGGGGAGTAGGGCGACTGCTGCCCACACCGCTCGCCGCGACCGCCGGCGCGACGACGTACTGCTGGAACGCCTACGTCCTGGAGCGCCTGGCCATCGGGCACTGGGGCTTCCTGCTGGGCCTCGCCGCGCTGCCCTGGGCGGTGGCAGCGGCGCAGGCCGTACGCCGTGGCGAGCCCCGTGCGGTGCCGGTGCTCTGCCTCGTGATCGCCCTGACCGGGCTGGCGGGAAGTACCGCGCTCGTGCTCGTCTCGATCATGGTGCTCGTCCTGCTGGCCGGTCCCGGTTGGCGGGACCGCCTGCCGGCGGCGGGCTGGGCCGCGATCACCACGGTGGGCGCTGCGGCCCCCTGGCTGGTGCCCGCCCTGCGCGAGGCCGGCTCCATGCGCGCGGACCCAGGCGGGGTGGCCGCGTTCGCGGCCGCGGCCGACACGCCGCTCGGCGTGCTGGGCAGCGTGCTGACCACCGGGGGGATCTGGGACTCCGCGGTGTGGCCGGCCGAGCGGGCCGAGTGGCTGCTCGCGGGGAGCACCCTCCTGTTCGTCGTCGCGGCGGTGGTGGCCGGTGCCGGCCCGTGGCGCCGGCACGCGGGCGGCGCCGGCTCGGCCACGCTGGCCGTCGGTGCCCTCGGCCTCCTGCTGGCCCTGGCCGGTGCGACGCCCGGGCTCGACGCGGCGGTCCGTGTCCTGGTGGTGCACGTGCCGGGTGGCGGCCTCGTCCGCGACGGGCAGAAGTTCCTGGCGCTGGCCTTGGTGCCGCTCGCCGTCTGCGCCGGCATGGCGACCCAGCGCGCTGCGTCGCGCATGGGCCCCGGTGCCTGGCTGCTCCCGTTGCTGCCCGTGGCGGTCCTGCCCAGCCTGGCGTGGGGGCTGCACGGTCGGCTGGAGCCGGTCCAGTACCCCGCCGCCTGGATGGCGCTGCGGGACGAGGTCGACCGGGCCACTGCCGAGCACCCCGGGGCTGTGGCGTCGTTCCCGTTCACGTACTACCGGAGGTACGCGTGGAACGGGGACCGCGTGGTGCTCGACCCGCTGCCCCGGTTCCTCGACGTCGAGGTCCTGGTCAACGACGACCTGCCGCTCACCGGGCAGGTCGTCGGCGGGGAGGACCGGCGGGCAGCACGCGTTCGCGCCGCACTGGCCGGGACCGGTGACCTTGCCGCGGTTCTGGCCCGCGAGGGCGTCGGCCACGTGGTGGTGCAGCGGGACCAGCCCGACGCGGGCGGCCAGGGCCAGCGGCTGGCCGGCCTGCCCACCGTCTGGCAGCGAGGTGGGCTGGCGTTGCTGCGGGTGTCCGGCCCGGTGCGGCCCGGGCCGGACCGGTCGCTGCCGGTGGGGGTGGCGATCGGCGGGCTCACCCTGCTCGCGGCCGGTGGCGCGGTCCTCCTGCCGAGGCTGCGCCCCCGCTGCTAGGCTCGCGGCGCTCGACCAAGACCGCTCGACCGAGCCGCTGACCGACCACTGGAGGCACCCGCATGGCGTCCGGCACGGATCCCGCCGACTCCGGCTTCGCCCTGGTGGTCCTGGCCCTCAGCGCACTCGTCGGGCTCCTCGTGGCGGGCCTCGGGTCCTTCGCGATCGTGGTCGCCGGCACGGCCGTGCCCTCGGAGCCGGTGAACAAGCCGCTCATCACGTACGACACCCCGTAGCCCGGGCCGCCTGAAGCCGCCCGGGCGCCGGGCCCGGAGGCCTACGCCGCGGGGTCGGAGGCCTTGGCCGGGCGCCGGGCCCTCGCGTCGTCCAGGTTCACCGGGCCGTGAGCGTCGACCACCGACCGCAGCAGGCGCTCGACGGCGATGCCGGTGGCCTCCCACGAGAAGCCGGACGCGAACTCGCGTGCACCCTCTCCGAGCTCCTTGCACAGGGCCGGGTCGGCGAGCAGGCGGCCGGTGACCTGGATCATGTGACCCAGGTCGTCGACGAGGTAGCCGGTCTCCCCGTCGAGGACCGACTCGTTGGTCCCGCTCGCCTCCCGGAACGCCACCGACGGCAGGCCGAGCGCCCCGGCCTCGATGATCGCCAGCCCCCAGCCCTCTTTGAGGGACGGCAGCAGGTTGACCCAGGCAGACCCGAGCAACCGGTTCTTCGTCTCCTCGTCGACGAAGCCGTGGAACCGGACCGCGTCCCGCACGCCGAGCCGGTCGGCGTGGGCGACCAGCTCGTCGTGCCAGTAGCCGTGCCCCACCACGTGCAGGACCAGGTCGGGGTGCGTCGCGCGGAGGGCGGCGAGGGTCTCCATCGCGAGCTCCACCCGCTTGTGCGGCACCAGGCGCCCGAGCACCACGAGGGACGGGGCTTCGGACCGGTCGACGACCGGCTCCGCGGCCCGCTCGCGGCCGCTGTAGACGACCGTCGTCCGCCCGGCGTCCACGCCCAGGCCGACCAGCTCGTTACGGGTGGCCACCGACACGACCAGGTGCTGCGAGCCGGCGTAGACCCGGGGCGCCACCCGTGACTCGAGCCACCACCCGAACCGGGCACGCACCGGCCCGAAGACCTCGGGCCACTGCTCGCGGTGCACGTGGTGGACCAGGTTGACGACCGGGCCGCCGGCCGCCAACGGGGCCCAGAAGGGGATGCCGTTCTGCACGTCGACGACGACGTCGAAGCGACGCCGCAGCCGCAGCAGCCGGAGCAGCCCCAAGGGGTAGACGCTGAACCGCCCGCCCCGGCGCAGGAACCGCCGACCGTCGAGCACCTCGTCGGCGGGGGCGCCCGGGTAGCGGGCAGTCACCACCGTGACCTCGTGGCCTCCGGCGGCGAGGTGCCGGCTCACCTGGTCGAGGAACGACTCGGCACCGCCGGCCTCGGGGTGCCCGTGGTCGCGCCAGCTCAGGAAGAGGACCCGCAGCCGGGGCGGCACGGGGCTGCCGCTGCGGGAGGTCATGGGGCAGGAGGGTAATCGGTGCCGTCCCGGTGGAGTGGCCCGACGGGGCCGATCCCCGCCGATAGGCTCCCCGCGATGTCCGGCCCACCCTCGACGAGCATGCTTGAGCGGTCCGGCGGCGTCCGCCGTTCGGTCGCCCTGCTGCGGGCCTTCGCTGTGGAGCAGACCGAGCCCGAGGTGTTCTACGGGCTGCTCGCCCGCGACTCCGTCAGCACCGTCGAGGAGGTCATCCCCTTGGCCGGGCGCACGGTCCTCGACGTGGGCGCCGGACCGGTGCAGTTCGCCCAGGCCTTCGCCCGCGCGGGTGCGCGCTACCTAGGTCTCGACGCCGACGCGGGAGCGCTCTGCGCACCCAGGCTCCCGGGCACGGCCGCGGCCGTCGGTGACGGGCTCCGGCTGCCCGTGCGCTCCGGCGCGGTCGACGTGACCTTCTCCAGCAACGTGCTGGAGCACGTCCGCGACCCGGCAGCGTTCGGGGACGAGCTGGTGCGGGTGACCCGCCCGGGTGGCTTCGTCTTCCTCAGCTACACCAACTGGCTCTCGCCGTGGGGCGGTCACGAGACCTCGCCGTTCCACTACCTCGGTGGCCAGCGGGCGGTCGACCGCTACATCCGCCACTACGGCCGGCCCCCCAAGCACCGGGTCGGCACCAACCTGTTCCGGGTCTCGGTCGCCGACGGCCTGCGCTGGGCGCGGCGCCAGCCCGACGCCGACCTGGTGGACGCCCGGCCGCGCTACTACCCGTCCTGGGCGCGGCGCGTGGTGTCGGTCCCGGGGCTGCGCGAGATCGCCACCTGGAACCTGCTGCTCGTGCTGCGAAGGCGATGACGCCCGCCGACGTCGCCGTCCCGGCGAGCGTGCGGCGGGTGCGTGAGGTGGCGGTCGCCGTCTGCCTGGTCGCCGCCGCCTTCGCCCAGGCGCCCGGACTGGTCGTCGCCGACACCAAGCTGGACCTCGTCCTCGATCCGGGCTCGTTCCTGCGGCGCGCCCTGCTCGCCTGGGATCCGCACACCGGCTTCGGGCAGCTGCAGAACCAGGCCTACGGCTACCTGTTCCCGATGGGCCCGTTCTTCCTGCTCGGCCACCTCGCGCACGTCCCGGCTTGGGTGGTCCAGCGGGCCTGGTGGGCGCTGCTGCTCGTCGTGGCCTGGGGCGGGATGCTGCGGCTGCTCGCTGCGCTCGGCGTCGGCACCTGGACGACCCGGATGGTCGCGTCGGTCGCGTTCGCCCTGAGCCCTCGGGTGCTGACCACCCTCGGCGCCCTCTCGGTGGAGAGCTGGCCGCTCGCCCTGGTCCCCTGGGTCCTGCTGCCGCTCGTGCGCTGCCGGCACGCGGGGCAGGCGCGGCGGGCCGGTCTGCTCTCAGGGGTCGCCCTCGCCTGCGTCGGCGCGGTCAATGCGGCCGCCACCCTCGCCGTGCTGCTGCCGCCTGCGCTGTGGCTGGCCACGCGCCGGGCAGGGAGGGCCCGGCGCCGGCTCGCCGCCTGGTGGTGCCTGGGGGTCGCCCTGGCCTGCGCCTGGTGGGTGCTCCCGCTCGTGGTGCTCGCCGGCTTCGCCTTCCCCTTCCTCGACTACATCGAGTCAGCCCGGGTGACGACCTCGGTGACCGCACTCCTCGAGGTGCTGCGCGGCACCTCCGACTGGGTGGCCTTCTCGCCGAGCCTTGGCGAGCCGAGCTGGCCAGCGGGGTGGTGGCTCGCCACCGCGACGGTCGCCGTGGTTGCGACCGGCACGGTGGTGGCGCTCGGCGTCCTGGGCCTGGCGCGCCGGGACCTGCCGGAGAGGCGGTTCCTCGTCCTGTCCCTCGTGCTCGGGACCGTGCTGATGGCGGTCGGGCACCGCGGACCGCTGGCCCCTGCGGTGCGCGACCTGCTCGACGGCCCGCTCGCGCCGCTGCGCAACGTGCACAAGCTCGACCTGCTGGTCCGGGTGCCGGTCACAGCGGGGCTCGCGCACCTGCTCGCGGTCGGACCGGGCGTGGTCCGCCGGGCATGGGGGCGGGCGTCCCGGGACGCACCAGCCGAGTGGGGCGTGCCCGGGACCCGCCCGGTCGTCGCGGCGGTGGCCACGCTGGTGGTGCTCGCCCTCGTCGGCGCGGTCGCTCCGGCCGTCCGCGGCGACCTCGCCGCGCGGTCGCCGTTCGAGCATGTCCCGGCGTACTGGGTGCGCGCCGCCGCCTGGCTGGACGCGCATCAGGGAGGTCGCACCCTCCTTGCACCGGCGAGTGCCTTCGGCGACTACCGGTGGGGGCACACCAACGACGAGCCCCTGGTCGCGCTGACCCGGTCCTCCCTCGCGCTGCGGGACGCCGTGCCGCTCGGGGCGCCGGGAGCCACCCGCCTGCTCGACGGCGTGGTCGAGGAGCTCGCCGCCGGCCGGCCGTCCGCCGCCCTCGGCCCGGCCCTCGCCGCCGCCGGCATCGGGCGGGTCCTCCTGCGCGGCGACGTGGACCCGCGGGCAGTCGCGGACCCGGTCGCCGCCGTGCGCGCCAGCCTCCTCGGGTCCCCGGGCCTGCGTCGGGCAGTCGGCTTCGGCCCCCGGGTCGCCGGGTCGGACGGCCTCGTCGGCGGGCTCAGCCTCGCTCCACCCCCGCGGCAGGTGCTCGAGGTCTGGGTTGTCGACGGCCCTCATGACGTCGACGGCGTCCGGGCCCTGCCGCTGCGGGAGGCGCGCCGGCTCGCCGGCGGCCCGGAGTCGGCCCTCGGCCGGGCCGAGGCGGGGCTGGCCACCGGGGCGACCGTGCCCGCCACGATCGGAGCCGACGGACGACGGGTGCCAGGTCTGCACACCGACACGCTGCGCCGCCGGCGGCTCGACTTCGGCGCCGCTCCCGGGTCGGCCTACGGCCCCACCGTCCGGGCCGCCGAGCAGCTGGGCGGCGACCGCGCGGCGAGCGACCTGATGCCGGCGCCGCCGGTCCGCCAGACGGTCGCGCGCTACGCCGGCGGCGCGGCGGTGTCCGCGTCGTCCACCGCCGCCGACCCGACCCGACCGGGCTGGCGCGGGGCCGGGACCCGACCCGCCTCCGCCCTGGACGCCGACGGACGAACCTCGTGGGTCACGTCCGACGTGCCGGGACCGCGGTGGCTGGAGGTGCGCTGGCCGAGGCCGCACCGGCTGGGCCGGCTGACGGTCGTGGCGCGCGAGCGCACCGGGCTGGCGGTGCCCTCGGGCGTGCGCGTCGTGACCGACGGGGGAGAGCGGCGCGCGACCAGGCGACCGGACGGGACCCTGACCGTCGTCCCGCCGGCCGCGCCGACCCGGCGGGTCCGGCTGGTCTTCACCAGTCCGACCGGCGCCGTCGTCGCCGTCGACGACGTGCTCGGGCTCACGGTGCCGGAGAGCCTCGCCGTGCCGCGGGACCGGAGCGCCGATGCGAGCACGGACGTCTGGGTGCTCCGCAGGTCGCCGGGGCGCGGCGGGTGCCTGGACGTCGGTCCGGCCTGGACCTGCAGCCCCGACCTGGTCCGCGCCGGCGAGGACGGGCCCACCTGGCGGCGGACCCTGCGGGTCGACAGGGGAGCGCCGGTGGCCGCTCGGGCGACCGTCCGGCCGGTTCCGGGACCGGAGCTGTCGCGGGCGCTGGACCGGGCGCTCGGCTACCGGGCGCGGGCGAGCAGCACCGTCGTCGACCACCCGGCTGCCCGGCCCGGGGCGGCGTTCGACGGCGACCCGGAGACCGCGTGGGTCGCCTCCTCGCGCGACAGCACGCCGACGCTCACCGTCACGCTGACGCAGCCGGCCGTGCTCACCCGGGTGGCACTCGGCACGGACCGTGCGGGAGAGTCGGGCCTGCAGGCCGTCGTTGTCTCCGCCGGTGGCGAGCAGCGTCGGTTGCCCGTAGGGGGTCGCAGTCGGCGCACGGCCATCGAGCCCCTGGCCGGGCGCACCTTCCGCTTCGCGTTCGTCCGCGCTGCCGACCAGCGGCCCGAGCCGATCCGTGTGGTCGACATCGGCCTGAGCGAGCTGGACCGGACGCCTGACGTCGCGCGGACGCTGGTGGAGGTGCCCTGCCCGGTCGGCCCGCAGCTGCGCGTCGGGAAGCAGGCGCTGGCGTTCACGGCGACCGCGAGCGTCGCCCAGCTGGTATCGGGGGCCGCCCTGCCCGCCCTGCCCTGCGGCCCCGGGCCGACGCTGACGCCAGGTGCTCCGGTGCTGGAGGCCAGGGCGTCGCCACTGCTCTCCCTCGAGCAGGTCACGCTCGGCGCCACCGTCCCACCGGCGGCCGGACGGCGGGTCCGGATGACGGTGGACGAGGCCGAGCACCGGTCGCTCGCGGTCGGCCCCGGTGCGTCGTCCCTCCTGGTGCTCGACCAGGGGGCCAACGCCGGCTGGCGGGCGACCGCCGATGGCCGGCGGCTGCGCCAGGTCACGGTCGACGGGTGGCGGCAGGGCTGGGTCCTTCCGGCAGGTGGTCCGGTCGACGTACGCCTGGACTTCGCGCCGGGGCGATGGCACCGGGCCGGGCTGCTCGTGGGCCTGCTGGCGCTGCTCCTCCTCGGTGGACTGGTCGGGTCCGCGCGCCGGGTCGTGCCCCAGGGCGAGCCGTTGGTCGCGGCCACCAGCCGGAGCTGGCTGTGGTACGTCGTCCCGCCCGCCGTGGGCACGGTGCTCGCCGGGCCGGCCGGACTCGCGCTCGGCGCCCTCACCGTGGTCACCGGCCGCCGGTGGCCGGGACTGGTGGGCCCGGCGGCCGGCCTCTGCCTGGTCCTGGCTTCGGTGTGGTCGGTCACCTCAGCGGCGTTCGCGGGCGGCCTCGCCGGGTGGCTGCTGGCCCTGCTCGGCGTCCTGCTGCTGGCGTCGCTGCCCGACGCCGCCCCGCTGCGTGGACACCGGGCGGCTGAGCCGATCGAGCAGCGGGCGCTCCAGCAGCACCCATGACGCCCAGGCGACCAGCAGGCTGCCCGCCACGGTCAGCACGGCGACCGGCAGGGCGTTCCCGCCGAACAGCGGCGTGTCGAGCAGAGCCATGACGCCGTCCAGCACGAGCAGGTGCCAGAGGAAGACGCCGTAGCCGACCCGGCCGGTCCAACGCGCCACCGGGTGCCCGAGCACCAGGGCGACCCGGCTGTCCCGGGCCGCCACGAGTGCGGCGGTCACGACGAGCAGGGCCACGACGCCGTACAGCAGCTCCTTGACGACGCTCTCGCCGGGCGTGGTCGGGGCCAGCGTGCGGGGCCCGGCCAGCGGCGTCACGGCGAGCGCCGCCGTCCCCGCGGCCAGCAGCAGCAAGGTCCCCGGGCGGTCGGCGAAGTCCGCGGCCCACCGGGCCGGGCGGCCGGCGGCCCGCCGGGTGGCGTCCTCGGCGACCGCTGCCAGCAGCATGCCGGCCGCGAACCAGACGGCGTGCCCCGGGAGCCACGTGCTCGCCAGGGTCGGCAGCGCGTCCGTCGCCGCCAGCGCCGTCCACACCACGTTGACCGCGAGCACGCAGCCGAGCAGGCCGACCCGGGCGGCCGGACCCGGAACGCGCCGGACCAGTACGGCCGTGACCGGCAGGAACAGGTAGAAGAGGACCTCGGTGCACAGGCTCCACGTCTGGGTGAAGTCGGCGAGCAGGTGACCGCCGCCGTAGACCTGGGTCAGGGTCACGTTGGCGACCACGTCCCCGACGGTGCGGTCGTCGTCGCCCCGCGCCAACAGGAGCACCGCGAGCAGCGCGACCCAGTACGCCGGGAGGATGCGGACCGCCCGGCGCCGGTAGTAGCGCCCCCACCCCGGGCCGTCGGTCCCGGTCGCCTCGGCCACGACCCACGGCCGGTACAGCAGGAGCCCCGACAGCACGAAGAACAGGGCCACCCCGAAGTCGGCGCGGGCCAGCAGGGCTCCGTGCAGCCCCCGGGAGGTCTCCCCGGTCTGGTAGCCGACGTGGGTGAGCACGACCAGCAGCGCGGCTGCGCCCCGGACGCCGTCCAGGGCGGGGACGGCGCCGGGGAGCCGCCGCTGGGTGGCGCCGACCGGGTCCATGGCCGGGAGGATGGCACGTCGCGCACGGCCGGGCGGGCGGACGGCTACCGTGATGCGCCGCAGACCGGCGGACCGGAGGGAGCAGGCTGGTGACCAGCAGGGCGTTGGTGCGCGCCCGCGCGCCGCTCCGGGTGAGCTTCGCCGGCGGCGGGACCGACGTGCCGCCCTTCCCCGAGGACGAGGGCGGGCTGGTGCTGAGCGCGACCATCGCGCGCTACGCCCACGCAACCCTGCGTCCGCGGGACGACCGGCAGATCACCCTCGAGTCGGTCGACTACGGGGTGTCGATCGACTTCGGCATCGACGAGCCGCTGCCGTTGGACGGCCGGCTGGACCTGGTGAAGTCGGCCCTCTCCCGGCTGCTGGACCGCGACCGGGGCGGCTTCGACCTGTTCCTCCACTCGAGCGCCCCGCCGGGGTCCGGCCTCGGCTCCTCGTCCGCGATGATCGTCGCGCTGGTGGGCCTGCTGCAGGACCACAACCGGCAGACGATGACCGACTACGAGATCGCGCACCTGGCGCACGTCCTCGAGCGGGAGGACCTCGGGATCTCCGGTGGCCTCCAGGACCACTACGCCGCGACGTTCGGTGGCTTCAACTACCTGGAGCTCGCCGGCAGCCACGTCGTGGTCAACCCCCTGCGCATCGGCCCGGACACCGTCAGCGAGCTGGAGCACAACCTCCTGCTCTGCTACACCGGCCGCACCCGCCTGTCCGACCACATCATCGACGACCAGACCGACCGCTACCGCCGGGGCGACGACGAGGCGGTCGAGGGGCTTCGGATGCAGAAGCGGCTGGCGCAGGAGATGAAGGACGCCCTGCTGCGCAACCGGCTCTCGGACTTCGGCGAGATGCTCGGCCAGGCCTGGGAGCAGAAGCGCCGGATGTCCCCGCGGATCTCGACCCCGTTCATCGACGAGGCGTACCAGGCAGCCCTCGACAAGGGCGCCCTGGGCGGCAAGGTCACCGGCGCGGGCGGCGGCGGCTACATGCTGTTCTACTGCCCGTTCAACCACCGGCACCACGTCGCCGAGGCGCTGATCAAGCTGGGCCTCAGCGTCTCCGAGATCTCCTTCGACCTGACCGGCCTGCGGACCTGGCGGGTCGATGGCTGACCGTCCCAAGGAGGGCGCCCGGGCGGCCCCGCTGGTGCGCGCCGCGCTGGCCGATCACGCCCAGCTCTCCGCCAGGCTCACCGACGAGCACCTCGTCGCCGAGGTGGCGGCCGTCGGCGAGGGCCTGGTCGCGGCGTTCGGCGAGGGGCGCAAGGTGGTCCTCTTCGGCAACGGGGGCAGTGCCGCCGACGCCGCCCACCTGGCCGCGGAGTTCGTGGGCCGCTGCACGCGTGACCGGCCGGCCCTCCCGGCGGTCCACCTGGGCGACAGCACGCCCGGGCTCACCGCGGTCGCCAACGACTTCGGCTACCGCCACGTCTTCGAGCGTGGGGTGCAGGCCTTCGTCGGCCCCGGCGACGTCGTCATCGGGATGACCACCAGCGGGCGGTCCGAGAATGTCCTCCGGGGACTCGCCGAGGCCGGCCGGCGCGGGGCCGTCACGGTGGCGATGTGCGGCGCCGACGACGCCGACCTGCGGCCCACGGTGACGCACTGCCTGGCGGTCCCGTCCAGCAGCACGCCCCGGGTGCAGGAGGTGCACCTCCTGTGGGGCCACCTCTGGGCCGAGCTCGTCGACTGGACCCTTGCCGACCAGGCCGCGGACGAGGCGTCGGGAACCGACCCGGCGTGAGAGGGCGGCCGCGGCTCGCGCTGCTGGACCGGGACGGCACGATCAACGTGCGGTCGACGATCCGGCGGTACGTCGTCGAGCCCTCGGAGGTCACGCTGCTCCCCGGGGTGGAGGACGCGGTCCGGCTCCTCAACGACGCCGGGGTCGACGTCGCCGTGGTCACCAACCAGCGCGGCCTCGCGACCGGGGAGCTGACCCGGACCGCGCTGGAGGCGGTGCACGCCGAGATCGAGGCTCGGCTCGCCGTGGCCGGCGCGCGAGTCGACGGCTGGTACGTGTGCCCGCACGACGTCGAGCGCTGCAGCTGCCGCAAGCCGTTGCCGGGGCTGCTCGTCGCGGCCCTCGACGACCGGCCCTCGGTGCGCCCCGCCGACGCCGTGGTGGTCGGGGACAACGAGTCCGACGTGCTGGCCGGGCTGGCCGCCGGCGTGCCCGGTGTCCTGCTCTCGGCGGCGGCGCCGGAGAGCACCGCTGCCATGACGGTGCAGCCGGACCTCGCGGCAGCCGTCGACTGGCTGCTCCGGCCCGACGAGGACACGGTTACCGCCCGGTAGCCGAAGGTCCTCGGGGCCGGTCGCAGGCTGCTACTCTCCGCGCACGATCGGCGCCCGCCCCCTGCGGCGCGCTGCGAGGAGAGGATCCGGATGAGGCGGGCTTCCGTGTACGTCCTGACGGGGCTTGCTGTCTTTCTGGTCGCGATCGCGGTGCTGCTCAGGTTCTACGTCCTCCCGAACGTGCTGGTCACCCCGTTGGACCAGTTCGCCGAGAGCTTCGCGCCTGGCACCGGCACCCGGTTCGACGTGGCGACGCTCTCGGAGGTCGAGAACGTGGACATGGTGGCCCACCGGACCCTGCGCGGCGACGTGGCGGCGAGCTCGAAGACCGTTGGGGTCTGGGACGAGTCGGTGGTGCTCTCCGACAGCGAGGGCAACATGATCAACACGACGACGGACCGGGTCGCCTGGGACCGCAAGACCGGCGAGGCGGTCAACTGCTGCAACGAGAACGTCGACGGCGTCCCCACCAAGCACAAGGGCCTGAGCTACAAGTTCCCCTTCAACGCCGAGAAGACGACGTACCCCTTCTTCGACACCACCGCCAAGGTCGCCCGGCCGATGAAGTACCAGGCCAGTGAGAAGCTGCAGGGCCTGACGGTCTACCGCTACCAGCAGCGCGTCGAGCCGCAGCAGATCGGCGTGCTGGACGTCCCCGGCGACCTCGTCGGCTCGGACGAGCCGAGCGTCGAGGCTCCCCGCTACTACGACAACACCCGCACCGTCTGGGTGGAGCCGCTCAGCGGCGTCATCGTCAAGGGCCAGGAGCAGCAGCACCAGGTGCTGAAGGACGAGGCCGGCGCCGACGCCGTGACCCTGATCCAGGTCACGCTCACCTTCGACGCGCGCACCCAGAAGCAGCAGGCCGACCTGGCCAAGGACGCCCGCTCCCAAGCGGCTCTCGTCGGGACCTGGGTGCCCCTCGGTGCCCTCCTGCTCGGCATCATCTGCGCCGTCGCGGCCGCGGTCCTGGCCCGGCGCGACGACGAGGACGGTGACGACGTCGGAGGCGCCCGGCGTCGCCAGCCGGCCGCCGTCGGCTGACCTACCCCTCACTCCGCCCGGTCGGAGAAGTACACGATCGTCCGGGCCAGGCCCTCTCGCAGGCCCACGGTCGGTGCCCAGTCGAGCAGCCCGCGGGCCAGGGAGATGTCGGGGCACCGACGGGCCGGGTCGTCCTGCGGCCGTGGCCGGTGCTCGACCGGCGAGCCCGACCCGGTGAGCTCGGCCACCAGCGCTGCCAGCTCGGCCATCGAGAACTCGTCCGGGTTGCCGAGGTTGACCGGGCCCGTCGTGCCAGGGGGAGTGTGCATCATCCGAACCAGGCCCTCGACGAGGTCGTCGACGTAGCAGAACGACCGGGTCTGCGAGCCGTCGCCGTACAGTGCCAGGGGTCGGCCGGCCAGGGCCGCCACCACGAAGTTGGACACCACCCGCCCGTCCTCCGCGTGCATCCGTGGCCCGTAGGTGTTGAACACCCGGACCACCTTCACGTCGGTCCCCAGCTGCCGGTGGTAGTCGAAGAACAGGGTCTCGGCCGCGCGCTTGCCCTCGTCGTAGCAGGCACGAGGGCCGATCGGGTTGACGTTGCCCCAGTAGCCCTCGGTCTGGGGGTGGACCTCCGGGTCGCCGTAGACCTCGGACGTGGAGGTGAGCAGCACCCTGGCCTTGGTCCGCTTCGCGAGGCCGAGCATGTTGATGCTGCCCACCACGGCCGTCTTGGTGGTCTGCACCGGGTCGCGCTGGTAGTGGACCGGCGAGGCCGGGCAGGCCAGGTGGTAGATCTCGTCGATCTCGACGTAGAGCGGGAAGGTCACGTCGTGCCGCACGACCTCGAAGCGCGGGTGCGGCAGCAGGTGCTCGATGTTGGAGCGGGTCGAGGAGTAGTAGTTGTCGACGCAGAGCACCTCGTGCCCGTCGTCGAGCAGGCGAGCGCACAGGTGGCTGCCGATGAAGCCGGCGCCGCCGGTCACCAGGACCCGTCGTCCGCTCGTCACGCAGCGGAGGCTAGCCCTTCGCGCACACGAAGATCGCCGTCCCGGGCACCAGCGCGCCGCGCAGCGGGCTCCAGCCGCCCCAGGTCTGGTCGTTGTCGGCCGGCCACTCGGGCTCGACGAGGTCGACCAGCCGCAGCCCGGCGGCCGTGACCTCCCGCACCCGGTCGCCCAGGGTGCGGTGGTGCTCCACGTAGGTGGCCCGCCCACGCGGGTCCTGCTCGACGTACGGCGTCCGGTCGAAGTAGGAGTCCCGCACCACGAGCCCGCCCGGGCCCGGGTCGTCCGGCAGGCACCAGCGGATCGGGTGGCCGAGCGAGAACACGAAGCGCCCGCCCGGCCGCAGCACGCGGGCCACCTCGCGCAGCACCCCCGCCGAGTCGTCGACGAACGGCAGCCCGCCGTAGGCCGAGCAGGCCAGGTCGAACGACCGGTCGGCGAACGGCAGTCGAGCGGCGTCGGCCTGCACCAGCGGGGGACCGGCGCCCTGGGAGCCGGCCAGCCGGCGGCCGGCGGCCAGCATCGCGATCGACAGGTCGAGCGCGACTGGCCGGGCGCCGTGCGCGAGCAGCCACCGCGAGCACTGGGCCGCACCGGCGCCCACCTCGAGGACCGTGGCGCCGGTCACGTCGCCGAGCAGGCCGGCCTCGTCCTCGGTCAGCCCCTCCGGGCCCCACACGAAGCCCGCCGCGCCGCGGGACGGGCCAAGGAACGAGCCGTGCTCCTCGAGGTAGGCCGCGGCCTCCGCGTCCCACCACGAGCGGTTCGCCCGGGCCGACTCGTCCTGACCGACCGCCCGCCGGATGATCGGCGCCACGCCGTCGCCCCCGGCCTCGTCGGCCTCGTCGTCCCTGTCGTCCACGTCCCGAATCCTCGCGTCGTGCGGCCCCCGGCGCAGTACTGTCGCAGCACACCCCCCTCGGCGCACCGCGCGCCCTGGCCGGTGGGGAGCGCCTCATGGCCGACAAGTCGCCGCGTCAGTCGAGCAGCAAGAAGTCCGGGAAGTCGCTGAAGGAGAAGCGGGCCGAGAAGAAGGCCAAGCAGGCGGACAAGCACGACGGCCACAGCACCATCCCGCACCGCTGAGCCGCCGCCCGCAGCGCCGCGGGGGCCGCGGCAGCGCGCGGGCCGGACCCACGTTGACCCCTGATCACGCCGGAGCGTAGGCTGCACGGTGCGCTTGTGGGCCTGCGCGACCTCGGACGGAGCAGGCCGTCGCTCGGTGAGTCGATCTTCCCCAGCCACTCGTCTCGAGAGGTTCCGGGTCCCGGCACGTCGAAACGGGCCCGTCGGCGCACTGTCACGACTTCTGTCCACCCACGGAGCCACTCCTACATGACGGCAAGCATCGAAGCCACCCCGGTCTCGGGCACCACGACCCCGAACGTCGCGGTCAACGACATCGGTGACGAGGAAGCCTTCCTCGCAGCCATCGACGAGACGATCAAGTACTTCAACGACGGCGACATCGTCGAGGGCGTCATCGTCAAGGTCGACCGGGACGAGGTCCTGCTCGACATCGGCTACAAGACCGAGGGCGTCATCCCCTCGCGCGAGCTCTCGATCAAGCACGACGTCGACCCCTCAGAGGTCGTCAGCGTCGGCGACGAGGTCGAGGCCCTGGTCCTCCAGAAGGAGGACAAGGAGGGCCGGCTCATCCTGTCCAAGAAGCGCGCCCAGTACGAGCGCGCCTGGGGCACGATCGAGAAGATCAAGGACGAGGACGGCATCGTCACCGGCACCGTCATCGAGGTCGTCAAGGGCGGCCTGATCCTGGACATCGGGCTCCGCGGCTTCCTGCCCGCCTCGCTCGTCGAGATGCGTCGCGTCCGCGACCTCCAGCCGTACGTCGGCAAGGAGCTCGAGGCGAAGATCATCGAGCTGGACAAGAACCGCAACAACGTGGTGCTGTCCCGCCGCGCCTGGCTCGAGCAGACCCAGTCCGAGGTGCGCTCGACCTTCCTGCAGACCCTGCAGAAGGGCCAGGTGCGCTCCGGCGTCGTCTCCTCGATCGTCAACTTCGGTGCGTTCGTGGACCTCGGCGGCGTCGACGGCCTGGTCCACGTCTCGGAGCTGTCCTGGAAGCACATCGACCACCCGTCCGAGGTCGTCGAGGTCGGCCAGGAGGTCACGGTCGAGGTCCTCGACGTGGACATGGACCGCGAGCGGGTCTCGCTGTCGCTGAAGGCCACCCAGGAGGACCCCTGGCAGCAGTTCGCCCGGACCCACCAGATCGGCCAGGTCGTACCGGGCAAGGTCACCAAGCTGGTGCCCTTCGGCTCGTTCGTCCGGGTCGACGAGGGCATCGAGGGCCTGGTGCACATCTCCGAGCTGGCCGAGCGCCACGTGGAGATCCCCGAGCAGGTCGTGCAGGTCGGCGACGAGATCCTGGTCAAGGTCATCGACATCGACCTGGACCGTCGTCGGATCTCGCTGTCGCTCAAGCAGGCGAAC
>DATHAP010000052.1 GCA_035489715.1 Actinomycetes bacterium | reverse complement strand
CATGTCCTTGACGTTGGAGATCTTGTTGTTGACGATGAGCAGGTACGGGTCTTCGAGGACCGTCTCCATGCGCTCCGGATCGGTGACGAAGTACGGCGAGATGTAGCCCTTGTCGAAGCGCATGCCTTCGGTGAGCTCGAGCTCGAGACCGAAGGTGTTGCTCTCCTCGACGGTGATGACGCCTTCCTTGCCGACCTTGTCCATCGCCTCGGCGATCATCTCGCCGATCGACGGGTCAGCCGCGGAGATCGACGCGGTGGAGGCGATCTGCTCCTTCGTCTCGACGTCCTTGGCCATCTTGGAGAGCTCTTCGCTCACTCGCTCGACGGCCTTCTCGATGCCGCGCTTGAGCGCCATCGGGTTGGCACCCGCGGCGACGTTGCGCAGACCCTCGCGCACCAGCGCCTGGGCCAGGACGGTCGCGGTCGTCGTGCCGTCACCGGCGACGTCGTCGGTCTTCTTCGCGACCTCCTTGACGAGCTCCGCGCCGATCTTCTCGTAGGGGTCCTCGAGCTCGATCTCCTTGGCGATGGAGACGCCGTCGTTGGTGATCGTGGGGGCGCCCCACTTCTTCTCGAGGACGACGTTGCGGCCCCGCGGGCCGAGCGTGACCTTGACGGCGTCGGCGAGCTGGTTCATGCCCCGCTCGAGCCCGCGCCGGGCCTCCTCGTCGAACGCAATGATCTTTGACATGCGGTTTCCGGTCCTCCCGATCGGGGTGGATACGGATCCGGGGGCGCCCGCGACGGACGGTCGGCCGGGCCGGCGGTCGTCACCGGCGCCGGACGGCCTCACCTGGCCGGATCCGGTCGTTCTGTCACTCTCACGTGTCGAGTGCTAGTCCCATGATTAGCACTCAGCCCCGGGGAGTGCAAGCGGAGCCGGGTGATCCGACACATAGCCTGGCCGGGTGCGAGCCGCTGCAACCGTCCTGGCCGTCGGGGCGCTGCTCGGCGGCACGCTCGCCGCGTGCGGCAGCGGTCCGGACGAGCCCACGGCCGCCCGGGACCGCCGGCCGACGGCCACCGCGCCAGCGGCCACGACCAGCCCGACCGGCTCGACCAGTCCTACCAGCCCCACCAGCCTTGCGGGGACGCCCCCGGTCGCCGCCTCGCCCGCGCAGCGCCTGGCCATGTCGTGCCGGGGCCACGCCAGGCCGACGGTCGTCCTGGTCAGCGGGCTCGGCGCCTCCCGGCACACCTTCGACGGGCTGGTCACGGACCTCGCGCGTCGGCACCGGGTCTGCTCGTACGACCGGGCCGGTCTCGGGGACAGCCCGCCGCTGCGGCGGCGCGAACCCGACCCGTGGCCGGGCAACGCCGCGGACGAGCTGGCCGCGACGTTGGTGGCGCGCGGTGAGCAGCCGCCCTACGTCCTGCTCGGCTGGTCGTACGGCGGGCTGGTCGTCCAGGCCTTCACCGAGCGCCACGGCGGCCTGGTCGACGGGCTGGTGCTCGAGGACTCCTCGGCGGCGGAGCAGTTCGTCGACCGGGCCTGGGACCACATCACGTGGGACGAAGGCGGTCGGCTCGTCGACACGCGGCGCACCGTCCGGGCGCTGCGGGCGGTCGATCTCGGCGGCCGCCCGACGGTCGTGCTCAGCTCGGACGCGATCACAGGTGCGGCCGGTCGACTCTGGTACCGCTACCACGACCGGCTCGCGGCGTCCTCGACCGACGCCGTGCACGTCGAGGTGCTCGGCGCCCCGCACGCCGTCCACGAAGGCAACCAGGCGATCGTCGCGACGGCCGTCGACGCGGTGGTCGCCGCCGTGCGGGACGACGCGGCGCTGACCGGCTGCCGCCGCACGTTCCGTCCGGTCGGCGGCCGCTGCCTGGGCTGAGCCGGTCGTGCGCCACGGGCCCGGACGCACGAAGGCCCGGTCCCCACGGGACCGGGCCGTCGTCGACGCTGCCGCGCAGCAGCGGTGCGCGCTACTGGACCGCGCGCACCGAGTCCGCCTGCGGACCCTTCTGCCCCTGCGAGATCTCGAACTCGACGCGCTGCCCCTCCTCGAGGGAGCGGTAGCCGTCCATCTGGATCGCGCTGTAGTGGACGAAGACGTCCGCGCCACCGTCAACCGCGATGAAGCCGTAGCCCTTCTCGCTGTTGAACCACTTGACGGAGCCCTGAGCCATTTCCGTTACTCCTGGTGCTGAGCCGACAGGACCCGCACGTCGCGGGCCCCGGGTCGTGCTCGTACCAAGGCGTCGTGGCTCGACCGAGCGGCAGCGTAGTGGCGCCCGTCACGCCCAGGGGGCGATTCCGTGACATCGGGTGATGTCGTGGTCCGGGCGGACCACAAGGTCCACCCGGTCAGCCGAGTCCCGTCGCACCGAAGGCGTCCGCCGAGGCCGGGATGGTCGCCGCCGGCCCGACGTGCGGCGCCACCGCGTCGAGCGTCTTGAGCCCCTCGCCGGTGTTGAAGACGACGGTCTCGGCGTCCGGGTCGATCTGCCCCGACTCGAGCAGCTTGCGCAGGGTCGCCACGGTCACGCCGCCGGCCGTCTCGGCGAAGATGCCCTCCGTGCGGGCCAGCAGCCGGATGCCTTCCACGACCTCCTCGTCCGACACGTCCTCTACGGCACCGCCGGTCCGGCGGGTGGTGTCCAGGACGTACGGCCCGTCCGCCGGGTTGCCGATGGCCAGCGACTTGGCGATCGTCGAGGGCCGCACCGGACGTACGACGTCGTGCCCGGCCTTGAACGCCGCCGACACCGGGGAGCACCCGGACGCCTGCGCGCCGAAGATGCGGTACGGCGTCGGCTCGACCAGGCCGAGGTCCCCGAGCTCGCCGAACGCCTTGTCCACCTTGGTCAGCTGCGACCCCGACGCGACCGGGATGACGACCTGCTCCGGCAGCCGCCAGCCCAGCGCCTCGGCAACCTCGTAGCCGAGCGTCTTCGAGCCCTCGGCGTAGTAGGGCCGCACGTTGACGTTCACGAACGCCCAGTCCTCGTGCTCGCCGGCCAGCTCGGAGGCGACCCGGTTGACGTCGTCGTACGTCCCCTCGACCGCCACCAGCGTGCCGCCATAGACGGCCGTCGTGACGATCTTCTGCTGCTCGAGGTCGGCCGGGACGAGCACGACGGAACGGATGCCGGCCCGCGCCGCTGCGGCGGCGACCGCGTTGGCCAGGTTGCCCGTCGACGGGCAGGCCAGCGTGGTGAACCCGAGCTCGCGCGCCGCGGCCAGCGCCACGGCGACGACCCGGTCCTTGAACGAGTGGGTGGGGTTCGCGCTGTCGTCCTTGACCCACAGCGCGCGCATCCCCAGCGCCCTGGCCAGGTTGTCGGCGCGGACCAGGGGCGTGCAGCCGGGCTCGAGGTTGGCCACCTCGCGCACCGTGCTCGGCACGGGCAGCAGGGACTGGTAGCGCCAGATGTTGCGCGGGCCGGCCTCGATGCTGGCCTGCGTCACCGTCCCGAAGTCGTAGGACACCTCGAGCGGGCCGAAGCACTCGGAGCATGCGTAGAACGGGCCGAGCGGCTGGGTGGCGCCGCACTCCCGACAGGACAGCGCGCGCGCGGGCCCGAGGTCGGGTGCGGGGGTGGGGCCGGGGGTCGTCGACACCGTGGGTACGGCGGACAGGCTGGTCGTCACGTTCGATCGCGTCCTCTCCTCATCTGTCCCGGACGCGAGCTGCGCCGGGTCGGAGTTGGCACCGTGACCGAGTGCGAGTCGGTGCGGTTGCCGGGGCGTCAACGGGCCGTTCCCTCTGCCCCTCTGGATGAGCGGTCTTCAGTTGTGCCGACCACTGTAGGAGCGCCGCTCGCCCCGCGGACCGCCCCGTCCGCGGCCTGAGACGGCACGATGTGGTCGTGCGACGGGCGCTTCGGGTGCGGCAGGTGGCCAACTGGGTCAACCTGTCGACCCCGTTGGGACTGCTGGTCGCACGGCTCGGCCGGGCGCGGACCGCGGCCGGGCCGGACGGGCTGGTCCTCGCCCGCGGCTACCGGCTCCGGGTCCCGAGCGCACCGGCGTTCACGGTGGGCAACGTCGTGCTGCTCCGGGTGGACGACGACGTCCTCGGCCGACGGCCACGACTGCTCGTGCACGAGTCCCGGCACGCGACGCAGTACGCCGTCTGTCTCGGGCCGCTGTTGGTGCCCCTCTACGGGCTGGCCGCGGTGTGGTCGTGGCTGCGGGCGGGCGACCTGGCGACGTACAACGTCTTCGAGCGCCTCGCAGGGCTCGAGGACGGCGGCTACCGGCGCCGCGACGCCGAGGTGCATGATCAGCGGCATGGCTGACCGCGCGGCCGGGGCGACCGGCGACGCCACCGGTGCCGACCTGCTGGTCGCCTCCAACCGCGGGCCGTTGTCCTTCGTCGAGTCGGACGACGGCTCGCTGGTCGCCAGCCGCGGCGGGGGTGGACTGGTGTCCGGTCTTTCGTCGATGGGCGAGGGCGAGCACGGCCACGCCGACGTGGTGTGGGTCTGCGCCGCACTCTCGGACGGCGACCACGCCGCGGCCCGGCGGGCACCCGAGGGCCGGCTCGACCGGGACGGGCACGACACCGGCGGGCTGGCCGTGCGGATGCTCGACATCGACCCGGCGGTGTTCCACCGGGCCTACAACGCGGTCGCCAACTCGACCCTCTGGTTCGTCCACCACCTGCTCTACGCGACGCCCACCGCGCCGGTGTTCGACGCCGGCTTCCGGCGCGAGTGGGCCGACTACGAGTCCTACAACCGGGCGTTCGCAGAGGCGCTGTCGGCGGAGGCCGCGCCGGGCGCCAAGGTCCTCGTGCAGGACTACCACCTGACCCTGCTGCCGCAGCAGCTGCGCGACCTGCGGCCCGACCTGCGCATCGCGCACTTCTCGCACACGCCGTGGGCGCCGGTCGACTACTTCCGGCTGCTGCCCCCCGACGTGGCCCGCGAGACGCTGCTCGGCATGCTCGGCGCCGACCACGCGGGGTTCCACTCCCTGCGGTGGGCCCGCGCGTTCGCCGACTGCTGCGCGGAGGTGCTCGGCGCCGACGTGGAGGACGGCACCTCGGTGACGTGGGGCGGACGCACCACCCACCTCGGCGTGCACCCGCTCGGGGTCGACGCCGACTCGCTGCGGGAGCGCGCCGCCCAGGACGACGTCGAGGTGCGGCTCGGCGCCCTGCGGCGCAGGCTGGGGGACCGCCGCGCGATCGTGCGGGTCGACCGCACCGAGCTGTCGAAGAACATCGCGCGCGGGCTGTACGCCTATGCCGAACTGCTGCGCAGGTACCCGCAGTGGCGGGGCCGGGTCACCCACCTGGCGTCGGCGTACCCGAGCCGGCACGACCTGCCGGAGTACCGCGAGTACACCGCGACGGTCCAGCGGATCGCCGACGAGATCGAGGACGAGTTCGGCACCGAGGACTGGCGCCCGATCGTCCTCGACGTGACCGACGACTACGCGCGGTCGCTCGCTCTCTACCGGGTCGGCGACGTGCTGCTGGTCAACCCGGTCCGCGACGGCATGAACCTGGTGGCCAAGGAGATGCCGATCGTCTCGGAGCACGGCTGCGCGGTCGTGCTGTCGGCCGAGGCCGGCGCGGCGGACGAGCTGGGCGAGGACTCGCTGCTGGTCAACCCCTTCGACGTCTCGGGCACGGCCGACGCGCTGCACCGAGCACTGTCGATGGACGCGGACGAGCGGCTGGCGCGCAGCACCCGCCTCGCTTCGGTGTCCAGCGGGTTGCCACCCTCCCGGTGGGTCGCCGACCAGGTCGCCGCCCTCGACTGACGCTTCGCCTGGACAGTCGGCCGCAGGCTGGGGACCGACCGGGGACCGTGTTCAACCCGACGGTTGACAACGCCGGCGAGCCGGTCTACGGTTTCTTCAACCGATCAGTTGAGGACGGACGCCGTGACCGACCAGCTCTCCCGGGTGTTCGCCGCCCTGGCCGACCCGACCCGCCGCGACATGGTCGCCCGGCTCACCGCCGGCGACGCGACGGTCAACGACCTGGCGGCGCCCTACGCGGTGACCGTCCAGGCGGTCTCCAAGCATCTCAAGGTGCTCGAGGAGGCCGGACTGGTCAGCCGGACCCGAGACGCGCAGCGCCGCCCGGTGCACCTGGAGGCGGAGGTCTTCGACCTGATGACGAAGTGGATCGAGAGGTACCGCCGGCAGGCGGAGGAGCGCTACCAGCGCCTCGACGAGCTGCTGGCCGAGATGAACGACACCAGCGACACCGGCCGCACCGGTGACACCCAGCCCGCACGACAGGAAGGAACGGCATCATGACCACCACGAACCCGGCCCAGGCGACCATCGAGGCGGACCCGCGGGTCCCGATCATCCGGATCACGCGCGAGTTCGCCGGCACGCCGGAGCAGCTGTTCCGGGCGCACACCGACCCGGACCTCTTCGCCCGGTGGATCGGGCCGCACAACATCACCACCAAGATCGACCACTGGGACGCCCGCGACGGCGGCTCATGGCGGTTCGTCGGCATCCGCGGCGACGAGGAGTACGCCTTCCGCGGCTGCTTCCACACCGTGAGCCCGGAGCGGATCGTGCAGACCTTCACCTGGGAGGCCATGCCCGACGGCGTGTCCCTGGAGACGTTGCGCTTCGAGGACCTGGGGGACGGACGCACCCGCCTGGTCGCCGAGTCGCTGTGCGACAGCTTCGAGGGCCGCGACGCCTGGCTGGCCAGCGGCATGGAGTCCGGCGTCAACGACGGCTACGCCAAGCTCGACGCACTCCTCGGCGACGGGGCCGTCTAGGTGACCGACGTGTCCCTGGCGGCAGCGGACCCGGCCGAGCGGCACCGGCGGATCGCCGGCGCCTTCTCCGACCGGGTCCGCGGCACCACCGACTGGTCGGCGCCGGCGCCGGTGGACGGGTGGACGGCCCGCGACGTCGTCAGCCACCTGGTCGAGTGGTTCCCCGGCTTCCTCGCCATGGGCTGCGACGTGCGACTCCCTACCGGCCCGCGCGTCGCCGATGACCCGGTCGCGGCCTGGCAGGTCCATGCCGACGGGGTGCAGGCGGTGCTGGACGACCCGGCATCGGCGGACCGCGAGTACTCCAACCCGCACACCGGCACCATGCCTCTGCCGCAGGCGGTCGACCGGTTCTACACCTCCGACGTCTTCATGCACACCTGGGACCTGGCCCGCGCGTCCGGCCAGGGCGAGCGCCTCGACCGCGACCTCTGCGAGCAGCTGCTCGCCGGCATGGAGCCGATCGAGGACGTGATGCGCTCCTCGGGGCAGTACGGCCCGCGGGTCGCCGTCCCGGCCGACGCCGACGTCCAGACCCGCCTTCTGGGCTTCATCGGCCGGGACCCTGGCTGGCCCCACGGCTGAGCCGGGTCAGCCGAGCTCGGCAGCGAGCGCACCGAGCAGCGCGGCGACGCCCTCGGGTCCGTCCACCACCAGGTCGGCCCGCTCGGCCACCGCGGTGACCTCGGTGGACCCGCTGCACACGAGCAGCCCCGGCAGGCCCAGGCTCCGCTGGTGCTCCACCTCGTCGTAGGCCGGCAGGTCGCCGAGATCGTCACCGACGAAGACGACGGCGGAGGGGCGACGCTCCTCGACCAGCCCCCGGAGCGCGGCACCCTTGTCCGCACCGGCCGGCCGCAGCTCCAACACCAGCCGGCCGGGCTC
>DATHAP010000051.1 GCA_035489715.1 Actinomycetes bacterium | reverse complement strand
CGGACCACGTCGTAGGCCCGGGCCAGCGCCTCGTCCGACGTCCGCTCCCCCACGATCAGCTCGACCAGCGGCATCTTGTCCACCGGCGAGAAGAAGTGCATGCCGACGACGTCGTCCTGCCGCTGGACGCCCTCGGCGAGGCCGGTGATCGGCAGGGTCGAGGTGTTGGACGCGAGGAACGCGTCCGGCCGGGCGTGCTGCTCGGCCTCGCGAAGCACCCGGTGCTTGAGCGCCTGGTCCTCGAACATGGCCTCGACGATCGCGTCACAGCCGGCCAGGTCAGCGGCCTCGGCGGTCGGCGTGATGCGGGCGAGGAACGCGTTGGCGTCGTCCTGCGTCATCCGGCCGCGCTCGACCTGCTTGCCCACCAGAGCGGCGACGTGCGCCTTGCCCTTCTCGGCCGCCTCGACGCTCACGTCCTTGAGGACGACGCCGACGCCCACCTTCGCGAAGGCGTGCGCGATGCCGGCGCCCATCATCCCGGCGCCCAGCACGCCGACCTTCGTGGCCGCGAACCTCTCCGGGCCGTCCGGTCGCGAGGCGCCGCCGTTGACGCGGTTCAGGTCGAACCAGAACGCCTGGATCATGTTGGTCGAGATCTGGCCACCGACCAGGTCGACGAAGTAGCGGCCCTCGACGATGAACGCGGTGTCGACGTCGACCTGAAGGCTCTCCACCGCCGCCGCCAGGATCGCGTGCGGCGCCGGGTAGGGCGCGCCCTTGAGCTGCTTGGTCAGGTTGGCCGGGAACGCGGGCAGGCTGCTCGCCAGGGACGGCGAGGACGGCGTGCCGCCGGGCACCTTGTAGCCCTTGGCGTCGTATGGCTGCTGGGCGGTCTCGGTCGCCAGCACCCACTGCTTCGCCTTGACGAGGAGCTCGTCGCGGTCGGCTGCCAGCTCGTGGACCAGGCCCAGCTTCAGCGCCTTGCCGGGGCGGATCTGCTGGCCCTGCAGGAGCAGTTCGAGCAGCGCCGTCGTCAGGCCGAGCAGCCGGACCGACCGCACCACACCGCCGCCGCCCGGCAGCAGCCCGAGCGTGACCTCCGGGAAGCCGAGCTTGACCGTCGGATCGTCGAGGACGACGCGGTGGTGCGCAGCCAGCGCGATCTCGAGGCCACCGCCCAGCGCGGCACCGTTGACCGCGGCGGCGACCGGGAGGCCGAGGGTCTCCAGCCGGCGCAGCTGGCTCTTGACCCGGGTCACGGTGGCCAGCACCTCGGCACGGGTCTCCGGTGTCGCCCGGATCAGGGCGCCGAGGTCGCCGCCGGCGAAGAAGGTCTTCTTCGCGCTGGTCAGGACGACCCCGCGGATCGACTCCTTCTCGCGCTCGAGCCGGTCGACGGTCTCGCCCATCGACCGCACGTACGCGTCGTTCATGGTGTTCGCCGACGACGACGGGTCGTCGAGGGTGAGGACGACGATCCCGTCGGCGTCCTGCTCCCAGCGGATGGTGCTCTCGGACACGGAAGACTCCTCGGACTCGCGCTCAGACACGTTCGATGACGGTGGCGATGCCCATGCCGCCCCCCACGCACAGGGTGGCCAGGCCGCGACGCAGGTCGCGCCGCTCGAGCTCGTCGACGAGTGAGCCCAGGATCATGGCGCCGGTCGCGCCCAGCGGGTGGCCCATCGCGATGGCACCGCCGTTGACGTTGACCTGCTCGTGGTCGAAACCGGTGTCGGCCATGAACCGCAGGACGACGGCGGCGAACGCCTCGTTCATCTCGACGAGGTCGATGTCGTCGACGGTGAGCCCCGCCTTGGCCAGCGCCTTGCGGGTCGCCGGCGCGGGGCCGGTCAGCATGATCACCGGGTCTGCGCCCGACAGGGCGGTGCTCACGACGCGGGCCCGCGGGGTCAGGCCGTTGCGCTGCCCGGCCTCCTCGGTGCCGACGACGACCAGCGCGGCACCGTCGACGATGCCGCTGGAGTTGCCGGCGGTGTGCACGTGGTCGATCCGCTCGACCCAGTGGTACTGGTTCAGCGCCACCGCGTCGAAGCCGCCCATGTTGCCGATCCCGGCGAACGCCGACGGCAGCCCGCCGAGCGACTCGACGGTCGTGCCGGGCCGGACCAGCTCGTCGGTGTCGAGGACGACGGTGCCGTTCCGGTCGGTCACCGGGACGACGGACCGCTCGAAGTAGCCGTTCGACCATGCCTTGGCGGCGCGGGCGTGCGACTCGGCGGCGTAGGCGTCGACGTCCTCCCGGCTCCAGCCGCCGAGGGTGGCGATCAGGTCGGCGCCGATGCCCTGCGGCACGAAGTGCGTGGCGGCGGCCGTCTCCGGGTCCATCGCCCAGGCGCCGCCGTCGGAACCCATCGGCACGCGGGACATCGACTCCACGCCGCCGGCCAGCACGAGGTCCTCGAAGCCGGAGCGCACCTTCTGCGCCGCCAGGTTGACCGCCTCGAGGCCGCTGGCGCAGAACCGGTTGATCTGGACGCCGGCGACGGTCTCGGGCAGGCCGGCGGCGAGTGCCGCCGTCTTGGCGATGACGGCGCCCTGCTCGCCGACCGGCGAGACGACGCCCAGGACGACGTCGTCGACCTGGGCCGGGTCGAGGCCGGGGTTGCGGCGGCGCACCTCGTCGATGAGGCCGGTGGTCAGGCTGATCGGCTTCACCGAGTGCAGCCCGCCGGTCTTCTTGCCCTTGCCGCGCGGGGTGCGCACGGCGTCGTAGATGAACGCCTCGGCGGTCATGGTCGTCCTCTCGTCGGTCGGGTCGGGGGCTCAGACGCCGAGCGAGCGGCCGACGATCTCCTTCATGATCTCGGTGGTCCCGCCGTAGATGGTCTGGATGCGGGAGTCGAGGAAGGCCCGGGCCACCGGGTACTCGAGCATGTAGCCGTAGCCGCCGTGCAGCTGCAGGCACCGGTCGACGACGCGCTTCTGCAGCTCCGTGGTCCACCACTTGGCCATCGCGGCGTCCTCGGCGGTGAACCGGCCCGCGTTGTGCTCGAGGATGGCCTTCTCCAGGTAGGTCTCGGCGATCGAGACCTCGGTGTGCATCTCGGCCAGCTCGAACCGGGTGTTTTGGAAGGTGCCGATCGACCGCCCGAAGGCGGAACGGTCCTTGCAGTACTGCACGGTCAGGTCGAGCACGATCCGGCTCGCGGCCACCGCGACGGCGGCGATCGAGAGCCGCTCCTGCGGCAGGTTGGCCATCAGGTGGAAGAAGCCCTGACCCTCGGTGCCGAGCACGTTCTCCGCCGGTATGCGGACGTCGTCGAAGAACAGCTCGGCCGTGTCCTGGGCCTTGAGGCCGATCTTGTCGAGGTTGCGGCCCCGCTCGAAGCCCGGCATCCCGCGCTCGACCACCAGCAGCGAGAAGCCCCGGGCACCCGCCTCGGGGTCGGTGCGGGCCACGACGATGACCAGGTCGGCGTTGATGCCGTTGGTGATGAACGTCTTGGAGCCGTGGAGCACCCATTCGTCGCCGTCCCGGCGGGCCGTCGTCTGCAGGCCCTGCAGGTCGGAGCCGGCGGCCGGCTCAGTCATGGCGATCGCGGTGATCAGCTCGCCGTTGGTGAACTTCGGCAGCCAGCGCGCCTTCTGCTCGTCGGTGCCGAGGTCGAGCAGGTAGGGCGCGACGACGTCGTTGTGCAGCGCGAAGCCCAGGCCGCTGGCGCCCACCCGGGTGACCTCGGCGGCGAGGATCGCGTTGTAGCGGAAGTCCTTCACACCGCCGCCGCCGAACTCCTCGGGGACGTCCATCCCGAGCAGTCCCTGCGCACCGGCCTTGAGCCAGACCGACCGGTCGACGACGCCGGCCTCCTCCCACGCGGCGTGGTTCGGCACGACCTCCTTGGCGAGGAAGTCGCGGACCATGGCGCGGAACGCTTCGTGCTCGGCCTCGTAGAGCGCGGAATGCACAGCGGACCTCCGGAGATGCGGGCGACGGTGCGCACAACATACAGACCATCCGTTCTGTATGTGCCCCGGCATCCGGCAGGCGGTCGAGCACGGTCCCCGGGATGGGCAGAACCGGCCCCGGAATGCCCACGCGAGGGACCCTGCCGGGCGCGCCTGTGCCGAACGGGGCGCGCGTGACGGCTGGGGCGGACACGCCCGCAGTGGTACTGGATTGCCGGTAGCAGGCCTCGGACCCTGTGGAACATGACCAGCGTCTACGCGTACGGAACAGCCCACGCGGTGGTGATGGTCGGGTCGTTCAACAAGGACGGCCTCAAGCCGCGACAGATCGGGCCGGCGCACGCGACGATAGGGCGCGTCAACGGCCAGAGCCGCAAGGCTCTCTGCGGCGCCTACGTCACCATCGACGAGCAGCTCCCCTGGCCCCCCGAGGGGTACGAGGAACAGCAGTTGTGCGCCAGCTGCGCGGAGCTCGCCGCCCTCTGAGCTCCGCGAGCGTCAGCGGGCGAGCGCCAGCGACTCGGCGAGAAGGATCTCGGTTCCGTCGGGTCGCCAGGTGCGCCATTGGCCGTCGGGTTGTCGCTCGACCCGGAATCCGTGGTGGACCTTGGTGTGGTGGCGTTCGCACAGCAGCGCGGAGTTCTCCAGGCTGGTGTCGCCGCCGTCGATCCAGTGGATCAGGTGGTGCACGTCGCACCACCAGCTCGGGGCGTCGCAGCCGGCGAACACGCAGTCGTGGTCGCGGTGCTCGACGGCCCGGCGCAGGTGCGGCGGGGAGACCCGGTGGGTGCGGCCCAGGTCGAGCGGTTGACCTTCGGGGCCGATGACGATGCGGGTGATCGCGCCATCGCAGGCCAGCCAGCG
>DATHAP010000050.1 GCA_035489715.1 Actinomycetes bacterium | reverse complement strand
CGCCCAGCGACCTCAAGGCCCGCGCTCGCGCCGCGCTCGCCACCGGCCTGCTCCTCGACGGCGACTCCGCCGAGGCCGCGACCCAGGCCCAGGCGGCGATCGAGCTGGCCCGAGCAGCCGGCCGGCTCGAGGAGGAGGGCTACGCGCTCACCACGCTCGGCGTCTGCCAGACGCTCAATGGGCGACTGGACGATGGGCTCGCGACCTTGGAGCGGGCCCGCCAGATCTGCGACGAGTGCGGCAGCCTCGAGGAGATCCTGCGCGTCTACGGGGACCTCACGTTCGTGCTCACGACAGCCGGCCGGCCGACCGAGTCCCTCGACACGGCCTACGCCGGGCTGGCCCGCTTCCGCAAGTTCGGCATCGGCGCCGAGGGTGGCGGACTGCTCCTCGTCAACATCGCAAGCACGCTGCAGGTGATCGGCGACTGGGACGCGGCAGTCCGGGGAGCGACCGACGCGCTGCGGCTCGGCATGCCGTCGCTCTTCGTCGGCTACCTGCACCTCGCGATCGCCGACATCGGGGTCGGCCGCGGTGACCGCGCGCTCGCCGACGAGCACGTGCGCGCGGCCGAGCTGATGGCACCGCTGCGCGGCGACGCATGGTTCGAGGGCACGCTGACCGCGACCCGGGCCGAGCGAGCACTGTGGGCCGGCGACCCGGCTGCCGCTCTGAGCATCGTCGCCGAGACGCTGCCGACGCTGGACAAGCCCGACTACGACGAGCTCGCGATCCGGCTGTGCTCGGTCGGCCGGCGCGCGGTGGCCGACCAGGCCGAGCGGGCCCGGCTGCTGTCCGACCAGCAGCCGCCGGACCCCCAGATCGTCAAGCTTCTCGGCCTCCGCGAGCAGCAGTGCCGCGAGGGCGCCCTCCGCGCTGCGACGCCGGCCATCGACGCGTTCCTGCTGCAGTGCGAAGCCGAGGCCGCGCGCGAACGGGGCCACAGCGACGCCGAAGCCTGGGCTCGCGCCGCCGAGGCGTGGCAGGCCATCAGCCAGCCCTACGCCCGGGCCTATGCACTCTGGCGCGAGGCCGAGGCCCTGGTCGCGGCCAGGTCGAAGCGCAAGGCGGGCACGGTCGTCGCCGAGGCGCAGGCGATCGCCGACGACCTCGGCGCGGCACCGCTGCGGGGCGAGCTGTCAGCCCTGGCCGGCCGCGCGACGCTCACCGTCGACGCGCCCGCCGCCAAGCCGGTACCGGCCAGCACCGCCCAGCGGCTCGGCCTGACGCCTCGCGAGCAGGAGGTGCTGCCGCTCGTGGCGTCCGGGCGCACCAACCGGCAGATCGCCCGTGCCCTCTTCATCAGCGAGAAGACGGTCAGCGTCCACGTCAGCAACATCATGATGAAGCTCGGCGCCAGCAACCGAGGCGAGGCAGCCGCGGCCGCGTTCACCCTCGAGCTGGTGCCGACGACCCCCTCGGAGTCGACCGGCTGACTGCCCGCCACGCCCTCACCTCCGCGGAGTGGTGGAGGTCGGGGCCTGATGTCGCTCGGACGGCCCCACGCTCCACCACTCGACGTGGCGGGTGCGGAGCGTATGGAGGGTGCCGAGGGTGTGGAAGGTCAGGTGCCGGCTGACTGCCCTCGGGTGAGGACGTCGGCGACGGTCCGGCCGTCCGGCACGCCGAGCCCGGTGCAGGGGTCCCAGCCGTCGCGCACCGCGGCGTAGGCCCCGTTGTCCCCGGTCGGTACGTCGCGCAGGCCGGTCCCCCCGGCCGCGTAGAGCAGCGGCGGCACGAAGCCGAGCGGCCCACCTGCCCGCTCCCGCACCCGGGCCAGCAGGGCCGCCCACACCGGAGCCGCGACCGACGTGCCGCCGCCCATGACGGTGTCGCCGGCGGCGTCGAGCACCGCGACGCCGGTCGCCAGGTCGGCCACGGCCGCGACGTCGGGCACGCCGCGACCCAGGAAGTCCGGGCGCTCCCAGGCGTCGACCGGGTCCGGCACGTCGGCCGTCGACTGCCAGGACGGCCGCGGGGTGACCGCGCTGATCCCGCCACCGCTCGCCGCGAGGCCGTCGTTCCAGACCGTCTCGCGGTCGGAGCCGGCGCTGTCCGGCCGCCGGGTGGTGCCGCCGACACCGAGCACCCAGGCGCTCGACGAGGGGTAGTCCGCGTGCACCCGGGTGCTCAGCGGGAGGCCGGCCGCGCCGTTGTCGCCGCAGGAGACGACGACGGTCACGCCGCGCAGCGCTGCGAGGGCGAGCGCCTGGTCGGCCTGCTCGGTCGCCATCCGGGTCCACGACGTCCCCGACCCCTTGTCCTCCGGAGCGCCGTAGCAGACGAGCAGCACGTCCGGCGCGTGCTCCTCCTCGACCACGGCGTGCAGCGCGTCGACGAAGCCCTGCTCGGTCGGCTCGGTGAACCACACCGTCACGTCGGCCTCCGGCGCCAGCGCGCCCACGACGGACAGGTCGAGCATCACCTCGTCGGTGAAGTCGGTGCCCTCGACGTCACCCCCCGAGGGCCAGTTGCCCGGGCCGCGCACCACGCGGTCCTGCAGGGTCGGCGCGGCGGTCTGCCGGAGCTCCTGGAGCCAGTAGCTGGTCAGCGCCTCGACGTCGTACCCGCCCATGACGACCTGGTCGGTGCCGCCGAGGCTGCCGCTGAAGGCGAGGACGGCGACCCGCACGCCCGCGCCGGTGCCCCCCGGGAAGTCGTACCAGTCGTCGATCTCGCCCGGCAGCGCCCACTCACGGTCCGCCTCGGCGACCGACTCGTCCATCTCGGCGCCCAGGTCGCCGTGCGACTTGATGACGTGCGACTTGATGACGTGCGACTTGATCACGTGGCTCTTGATGACGGTCTGGTCGGCGTGCGACTTGACGCCGGGGTCGGTGTGGCTCTTGATGACGTGCGACTTGATCACGTGGCTCTTGATGACGTGGGACTTGATGACGTAGGACGACAGGGCGCGCCGGTTGTCCAGCCCGAAGACGCCGACCACCGGGTCGAGGGCCGGGTCACCGAGACTGATCGCGCCCGCCCGGCCGACCAGGACGCCGTCGGCGGTGCGGTAGCGCATCCGGGCGACGTCGATCAGGCCGCCGAGCTGCTCCCACCGGGCCTGCACGTGCACGGCCCGCATGCCGACGGGGTGCACGTGGTCCACCCCGGCGTCCCGCAGCGCGCCCACGACGAGGTCGAGCGCGGCCGGGTCCGCCCCAGCCAGCTCCGCTGCCTCGACCCGGGACAGGAAGGGAACGTCCGCCCCGGCCAGGCGACGACGTACGTGCTCCTCCGCCGCCTCGACGACCGCGCGCTCACCGCCCGCCGGCTCCAGGTAGAGCGTCAGGTCGCACATAGCGCCGTCGCTCCACGGGACGTCCGCCGTCGCGTCGACGCAGCCGAGCGGCGGCTGCCGGAAGCTCGAGGCCAGAGCACGCGCCATTGCTGTCTCCCCCCACCTGCATCCCCCAACGCGGCCGCGGCGGCCGCTGCTGCCTGAACCCAACCGTCCCGATCAGCACGACGCAAGGTCTGAGGGCCTAAGGGTTCCGGGCGGCCGACCTTAGGCGCTTGCCCGATGTCGGGGCGGCCGGCCGCGACGAGAGTCCTGGCCAGACCTCGAGAGGCGGGGTCACACCCCGGAGGAGTCGTCATGACCCGCATCATCAGCAAGAAGCTCGCCGGCGGCGCCGTGCTCACGGGCTGCGTCCTGTTCGCCGGCACCCCGGCGTTCGGCGCCGTTGCGCCGGAGCCCGAGCCGCCCGGCGTGGCCGGCCAGCCGACGCAGTCGGTGATCGACCACTACCTGGCCGACACCAGCGGCACCACCTCGGTCGGCCACCAGAGCCGCACCGTCCCGACCCGGGCCGCTCAGAGCAAGGCCATGGTCGAGCACGCGGAGCGCATGGCGGCGGCCGACTCGTCCGTGCCCGGCGTCCTGTCGGCCCAGACGAAGGCCCAGGTCGAGCACCTCGAGCGCAGCTCGTCGAGCGGCTCAGCCTCTGTGTCCGGCGGTCTCTCGGCCCAGGCACAGGCGCAGGCCGCGTACCTCGACCAGCTGGCCGCGCAGCAGGAGGCGGCCGCCTCCACCGGCGCGGCGTCCGGCTCGACGTCGGACGACGACGACGTGTCGACGCCGCTGGTGGTCCTCGCGCTGCTGGGCGGCGGGCTGATCACGGGCGCCGTCACCACCTACACGCTGCGCCGGATCCGGCACGACGGCCCGGTGAGCGCCGCGACCGCCTGACCGGTCGCCTCCACAGGGGGATACGGGGGCCCGGCCGGGCCCGGGCGCCGGGGCATGCAGGGGGGCATGGCCCGGGCCCGGCCGCAGGACCGCACAGCACAGTCGCACAGAACGCACAGCACAGACCACGTCTTGCGAGGAGCTGGGGGGCTCGGGGGGCTCGGAGGACGACCCGCGGACCGCGGGGGGCACGAGGGGAGCGCGGTCCGTCGGGGAAGCAGCCGGTCGGGGGAACGGCTGCGCTGGGGGGAGGTGGCCCGGCCCGCATCATGCGGGCCGGGCCACCCTTGCGTGCGCCCGGCGCCGCTTCATCCACCACCCCGAGCCGGCCTAAGGGATCCGGGGCCGGCGACCTAGGAAGTCGCCCGATGTCGATCTTCCTCGACCGGCCGAGGCTCGGACCAGACCCCGAGGGACGGGGTCGGCAGGGGCGGGAGACTGAGATGACCAGCAGGCCGAGCACGAGCACCACCGCACTTGCGAGGGCGGCGACCGCCGCTGCCGTGCTGGCCGGGACGGCCCTGCTCGGAACCGCGGCGGCGTACGCCACGGTCGAGGACGGCACGCAGGCGCCGCCCACCACCCGGGTCGAGCTCCGGGACCAGCAGCCCGCCGACGGCCTGGAGCCGGTCCGGCTGCACCAGGTCTACCGGGTGCCGTTCGCCCAGCTGGCCTCGACCGGCGGGCGGTGAGTGCGGTGCGCGCGGCGAGCGTCGGCTACCGAGGGACCACCACGACCGAGCCCGGCGCCTCGCTGGCCCTGCGGGTCATGGCCGGCGACACCTGGACGGTGAGCCGGTCGACGACGGTCGCCCTGCCGCCCGAGCAGGTCCACGCCCGGGTCCCCTCGGGCTGGATCGTGGGGTCGCCGCGCGGTCGGGTGCGCACCGAGGTGTCCGTCACGACCGGCTCCGCGGCGCTGCGGGTCGACGTGGTGCTGGAGAGCCGGTTCCGCGGGCGGCGCTGCACGACGCTGACGATCCGCCCGGCCGGCACCGGCTCGGAGATCACCTGCAGCGTCACCGCGCGGCAGACCCTTCTCAGCCGGGCGATGAGCGCGGTCGGGTCGATGGACGCCCTCGTCGGCCCGGACGTGGAGCGGGCGCTCGCCCGGATCTCGACGCTCGCCGCCGTCTAGTGCAGCTCGTACGCCGCGCGCGCTAGTGCAGCTCGTACGCCGCACGCGCCAGCCGGAAGCCGTGCCCGCTGTGCCCGCTCCAGCAGACCATGCCGGTGAGCCGGCTCAGGCAGCTCATCCGGCCGGCGACGCTGGTGGTGCCGTAGGGCAGCGCGCCGCCGGACGGCGCGACCACGCCGACCTCGCACGGCCCGAGCCGGGCCGCGCCCGACCGGTCGACCTCGAGCAGCGGCAGCCAGCGGCCGGTGCACCCGTCCGGCCGGTCGCTCGGCGGGTAGTCGTGCTCCGCGATCACACAGGCCGCGTCGTCGCGGGTCAGCTGGCAGGTGATGTTGCCGGTCGGCGAGGTGAACGACCGGCGGGACACCACGGTCGCGCTGCGGGTCGGTGGGAAGCCGGGTGCCGCCGGGTCGACCGCCGGCCGGCCGGACCCCGCCGAGGCCGGCTGGTCGGACGCCGGCCGGCCGGACGACGACGCGCTGCCCGAGGGGCGGCTGCCGTCCGCGCCGCGGCCGCCGGACGTACCCGCTGAGTCGTTTCCGGCGCAGCCGGCCACGAGGAGCACCACCGCTGCGACCACCAGCCCGGTACGCCCCACCTCGGCACGATATGGCGAGGTGCCACTAACCGAGCTGGCGGGGCCACGGTGCAGCTAGTGACCCGAAGGCCCGCCGGTCGGCAGGGAAGGCCTCTCGTCAGCCGGTCGGCGCCTGCTCGCTGCTCTCGGCCTCGGCTGACGCGGCCGTCTCGCTCGTCGACGCGCTGGTGCCGCCGAGGTAGAGGCTGGCGATCTCCGGGTGGTTCACCACCTCGGTCGCGGTGCCGGTGAGGCGCACCTTGCCGCCTTCCATCACCACGCCGTGGGTGGCCAGCCCGAGGCCGAGCCGGACGTTCTGCTCGACCAGCAGGATCGTGACGCCGTCGTCGTGCAGCCGGTGCACCAGGTCGGCGACCGCGCCGAGGGAGCGCGGGTCCAGGCCGAGGGAGGGCTCGTCGAGCAGCAGCACCGTGGGGTCGAGCATCAGGCAGCGGGCGACCTCGACCATCCGCCGCTGGCCGCCGGACAGGTTGCCGGCGTGCTGCGCCGAGCGCTCCGCGACGATGGGGATCAGCGACTCGACCTCGGCGTAGCGCTTGGCCAGCAGCTTCTTGTCGCGGCGGATGAGGAAGCCGCCCATCAGCACGTTCTCCCGCACCGACATCTGCGGGAAGAGCGCGTGCGACTGGGGCACCTGCGTCACGCCGGCCTGCAGCACCGCGGCTGCGGAGCGGCCCGACAGCCGCTGGTCGTCGAGCACCACCTCGCCCTCGGAGCACGGCAGCAGTCCGCTCACCACGCGCAGCACCGTCGACTTGCCCGCGCCGTTGGGCCCGACGATGCAGGTGATCGAGCCGGTGTCGCACACCAGGTCGACGCCCTGCAGCACCGCACCGCCGCCGTAGCCGGCGACGACCCCGGTCAGCGCGAGCATGTCAGCGCACCTCCTGGGTCGCGTCCGTGCTCGCGCCCGGCCCGGCGGCCGACGCCGCGGGCGGCCGCCACTCGTCGCCCAGGTAGGCGTCGAGCACCACCGGGTCCTCGCGGATGGTCTGCGGCGGCCCCTCGGCGATCGCCTTGCCACGCGCGAAGACCACGACCGGGTCGCACAGCTCGAGGACCATCGGGATGTTGTGCTCGACGACGAGGAACGTCACTCCCTGCCGGTTGAGGTCGCGCACGATCTCGACGATGCGGCCGACCAGTGACGGGTTGACGCCGCCTGCGGGCTCGTCGAGGAGCACCAGCCGTGGCTCGAGCATCAGCACCTGGGCGAGCTCGACGAGCTTCTGCTGGCCGTACGACAGAGAGCCGGCCGGCTGCGAGACGAACCGCGCCATCCCGACGAACTCGAGCAGCTCGCGGGCCCGGTCCGCCTCGTGCCCGGCGACGGACGGCTTGAGCATCGTGGACCACCGCGCGTCGGGCAGTGGCGCGACCATGTTCTCCAGCACGGACATGCTCGTGAAGAGACGCGTGGTCTGGAAGGTCCGGGCCAGCCCGAGGTGGCCGCGCTGCCACGGGTGCATCCGGTCGATGCGGGTGCCGTCCAGCCAGACCTCCCCCGCGTCGGCCTTCATCGCGCCGGTCACCAGGTTGAACAGCGTCGTCTTGCCGGAGCCGTTCGGCCCGATCAGCGCGGTGATGCTGCCGGCCGCGACCGTGAGGTCCGCACCGTCCACCGCGGTGATGCCGCCGAAGGCCTTGGCGGCACCTTTGACCTCGAGCATCGGAAGGGCGGCCGGTGCCCCTGCCTCGACCGCGTCGGAGACCACCACCGATGCCAGCGCCCGGTCGCGCACCTGCAGCGTGCCGGCGCCGAGCGCCCCGGCCTGGTCCTGGTACTCGGTGCCGGTGGTGTGCCGACGGCGCCACCAGCCGTCGAGGGTCGGCAGCAGCCCGGCCGGGAGGAAGAGGACGATGAGCATGAGGGCGACGCCGAAGAGCAGCACCCTCGAGCTGCTGCCGCCGTAGACCGTCGCCATCTCCTGGCCGATGCCCACGATGAACGCGCCGACCACCGGGCCGTAGAGCGTGCCCCGGCCACCGGCCATCGCGGCAAGCACGATCGTCACCGAGCCGAGGATGGTGAAGGCGCCCACCGGGTTGAGGAAGGTCAGGAAGTAGGCGTAGACGCCACCGGCGACTCCGATGAAGAAGGCGGACGCGGCGAAGGCCGTCACCTTGTAGCGCGTGGTGTTGACGCCGACCGCAGCCGCCTTGCCCTCGTCCTCGCGGATGGCCACCAGCCCGGTGCCGAGCTTGGTCCGTCGGATCAGTGCGCTGAAGAGGACGGTGAGGAAGAAGAGGCCGAGGAACAGGTAGTAGAAGGGCATGTTCTGGATGTCGCGCGACCACGGCGGCAGGTCGAGCGTGATGCCGTCCGATCCGTTGGTGAGGCTGCGCCAGTTGACCGCGATGATCTGCGCCGAGAGCAGCAGGGCGATGGTGATGATGACGAAGGCGTGGCCGCGGGTGCGCAGCACGACCAGGCCGAGCAGGGTCGCCGTGACCACCGCGACGACGCCGCCGATCGGCGCCATCCACAAGGGGTTGACCCCGGACCGCTCCGCGAGGATCGCGGCGGTGTAGGACCCGATGCCCAGGAAGGCCGAGTGGCCGAGGGAGACATAGCCGGCGTAGCCGCTGATGATGTTCCAGCTCACCGCCTGCACTCCCAGCAGGAACGTGATGCACAGCACGGTCTGGTAGTAGGTGTCGTAGGGCCGGAACGCCGGGTAGAGCACCAGCACCAGGAACGCCAGCAGGGCCACGGCGTGGCCCTTCGGCAGGCGGTCGACGAGGCGCCGCTTCGGATCGGTCACGCGGCGACGTCCTCGCGCAGCCGGGTGCCGTAGAGGCCCTGCGGCCGGAAGAGCAGCACGGCGAGGATCACCAGGTAGAAGACGAGCGTCGCCCAGCGCAGCGAGCCGTACGTCGCGGTCAGCGTCTCGGCCAGGCCGAGCACCAGGGCGCCGACGAGCGCGCCGGGCAGGGAGCCCAGGCCGCCGAGCACGATGATGCCGAGCAGCCGCGAGATCCAGTCGTAGTGCGACGCCGGGAAGAACGGGTAGAGCACCGACAGGATGGACCCGCCGACACCGGCGGTCGAGGAGCCGAGGGCGAAGGCCAGGGCTGCGGTCGAGGTGGCACCGATCCCGACCAGGGCAGCCCCCGAGGGGTTCTGCGACGAGGCCCTGATCGCCCGGCCGGTCCAGGTGCGGGTCAGCACGACGTACAGCGCGGCGAGGACGAGCACGGCGGCGAGGAAGCCGTAGACCTGTGCCTTCGGGAAGGAGAGCGAACCGATCCGGAACGACTCCTCGAAGTAGCTCGGCGTCGCCGACTTGAACTTGTTGCCGGCCGTGATGTTGAGGATGCCCTCGATGGTCAGGGCCAGCCCGAAGGTGAGCAGCACCGACATCGACGGCGACCAGCCGCGGATCCGCACCATCACGGTGCGGTAGAGCACCCAGCCGAAGCCGAACATCAACGGCGTGGTGACGACCGAGGCGAGGATCGGGTCGATGCCGGTCTCGCGCCACAGCCACCAGGTGAAGAAGGCCACCATCACCAGGAAGGCGCCCTGGGCAACGTTGATGATGTTCATGACGCCGAAGATCAGCGTCAGGCCCGATGCCATCAGCGCGTAGACACCGCCGATCAGCAGGCCCAGGACCACCGCTTGCACCAGCTCGGTCACTCGGTCTCCTCAGGCCTTCGGCACCGTACTGGATTGTTGGGCCTGGTGGGGGCGGGACGACGTCGAGGTCAGGATCCCGCCCCCACCAGAGTCACTGCCAGTCCGGCTTCGGGTAGACGATCGTGTCGGTCGTCGCCACGTCGGGCGGGCCGACCACCTCGACCGTGCCGGACTGCCACTGCGCGAGGATGAAGTCGCCCTGCGGCTCACCCTTCTCGTTCCACGAGAGCGGGCCGAGGATGGTCTCGACCTCGTTCTCGTGCAGGTAGTCCTTGATCGCCGCCTGGTCGATCTCGCCGACCTCCTCGACGGCCTTCTGCAGGACCTGCGCGGCGGCGAACGCGTCGGCCGCGTCCTCGGCCGGGGCCGCGCCGTCGTAGGCGTCGCCGTAGGCCGCGACGAACTCCTTGTTCAGCGGCGTGGTCGCGCTCTCGTTCCACGACACCGTGTAGAAGACGCCCTCGGTGTTGGCCTCGCCGACACCATCGCTGTACTGGCCGGCGTTGCTCGGGGCCGAGGTCTGGAAGAGCACCTTCGGGTTGTAGTCCAGCTGCTTGAGCGACCGCACCAGCCCGACGCCGTCCTCGAAGACCGCGCCCTGTGCGATCAGGTCGGGCTTCTTGTTCTTCAGCGTGTTGGCGATGGTCTGGAAGTTGGTGGTGTCGGCCGGGTAGACGGAGGAGTAGACCGTCTTCACGCCGATGCCCTCGAGCTGCTCCTGCATCGACTCGATGACTGGGCGGGTGAACGGGTCGTCCTGCGTCGGGTAGGCCGCCGTCTTGGGCCGGTCTCCCTCGGGGAGGGACGTGATCCAGTCGACGAAGACGTCGGCCTGGTGCGGGGCGGTCGCCGGCTGGGCGAAGAAGAGGTACTCGAAGCCGCGGCTGAACATGTCCGGGGCGCCGCCCGCCGGCTCGACGTAGACGTAGCCCTGCTTCTCGGCCACTGCCGACGCCGGGAAGTTGAGCAACGAGGAGAAGGTGCCGAGCACCAGGTCGACCTTGTCCTGGGTGATGAGCTTGGTGTAGTCGGACACGACGGTGTCCTGGTTGCTCGCGTCGTCGACGATCTTGAGCTTCACGTCGCGGCCGAGGATGCCGCCGTCCTCGTTGACCATGTCGCGCCAGACCTCGTACCCGCGCTTCGCCTCGCCGCCGGGCTGCGAGAAGTCGCCGGTGAGGGGCAGCGAGATGCCGATCGTGATCGGCTCGTCGGAGCCGCCGCCGTCGCCCTCCGATCCGGAGTCGTTGGGGTTGTCCTGCTGGCACCCGGTGACGAGCAGGGCCGCGACGGCGAGGCCGGCGGCGACCCTCCCGGCGCGGGGGAAGCGGCGGACGAGGGCGGTTCCACGGACGGACATGCGCACTCCAGGGGGTCCGGCACGGACGTCGCAATCGATTGCGACACCGGCATCATCGGAGCGCCGCCGGACGTGTGTCAAGCAGGTGAACGGACTTTCACCGGCTCGACCACAAACGATTGCGGATAGGCTCCGGAGCGTGACGGCCGTCGACCGGAACCCGCCGGGGACCCGGCGGCTGCTCCGGCTGACCGCGATGGTCAGCACGCTGGACCGGTTCGCGATGTCGCCGATGCTGCTCGCGATCGCGGCCGACCTCGAGGTGCCGCTGGGCCAGGTCGTGACGGCCGCCGGCGTCTACTTCCTGGCGTACGGCGTCATGCAGCCGGTCTGGGGCCTGTTGTCCGACCGCCTCGGGCTCGTGCGCACCCTGCGGCTCACCCTGGCCGTCGGCGCGGCGGTCACCGCGGCGTCGGCCCTGGCCGGGACGGTGCTCGCGCTCGCGGTGGCCCGTGGGCTGGCCGGCTCGTTCTTCAGCGCGGCCATCCCGGGGACGCTGGTCTACGTCGGCGACACCGTCGCGCCGGCCGGGCGTCAGCGCGACGTCACAGACCTGATGGTCGGGGTCGCGGTCGGGACCGGCATCGCAGCGGCCGGCGCCGGGCTGGTGGCCGACCGGCTCTCGTGGCGGCTGGTCTTCGTCCTCACCGGTCTCGCCGCAGCGGTGCTGGCGGTCGTGCTCGGGCGGCTGGCCGAGCCATCGGTGCGGCGGGAGCCGACGACCCTGCTCGGCCCGCTGCGCGCTGTCGTGCGGCACGGGCCGGCCCGGCTGGTGCTCGCCCTCGCCCTCGCCGAGGGCGTCGTGCTGCTCGGCCTACTGACTCTGCTGCCCACGTCGATCGAGCACAGCGGCGCCAGCGCGTCGGTCGCCGGCGTCGTCACCGCGTCGTTCGCCCTGGCGGTCCTGGTCGGCGCGCAGGTCATCGGCCGCCTCTCGCGCCGGGTGCCGGCGGCCTGGCTGATCGGCGTCGGGGCGGGTCTCGCCCTGCTGGCCTGCCTCGTCGCGGCTGCCTCCGGCTCGGTGCCGGCCGGGGTGCTCGTCGCCCTGCTGCTCGGCGTGGCCTGGTCGTCGATGCACTCGACGGTGCAGACGTGGGCGACCCTGGTGTACCCGGAGCAGCGGGCCGCCACCGTGTCGCTTTTCGCCGGGTCGCTCTTCGCCGGCAGCGCCCTGGGCGCTCTCCTGCTCGGCGGACTGGCCGAGGACGGGCGCTTCGGCCTGGCGTTCCTGCTCATCGGCGCGGTGGCGGTGCCCCTCGGGGTCGCCGGGTCGCTCGGCCGGGCGCGGTGGGAGACGGCGCGATGACTCGCGAGACGCCTGACGACGTACGGCCTGCGCGCGGTCGACGGGCACTAGGGTGACCGCCGTGCGGACACCGACGCTCCGCGACGTCGCACAGCAGGCCGGCGTCCACCCGGCGACGGCGTCGCGCGCGCTCAACCCGCGAACCCGCGGCCTGGTCAACGAGGAGACCGCCAGCCGGGTCATCAAGGTGGCGGAGGAGCTGGGCTACCGCCCCAACCCGATCGCGCGCAGCCTCAAGACCGCCCGCTCCGGCACGGTCGGCCTCGTCATCCCGGACCTGACCAACCCGCTCTTCCCGCCCATCGTCCGCGGCATCGAGGACGTGCTGGGGCCGGGGGGCTACAGCGCATGGATCGTCAACACCGACAACGACCCGGAGCGTGAACGGTCGCAGATCGACTCGCTGCGGTCGCGGCACGTCGAGGGCCTCATCGTCGCGACGGCGCGGCTCCAGCACGCGCTGCTGGACGAGCTGCACGAGCAGGGTGTGCCGATGGTGCTGATCAACCGGCGGCTGCAGCGCAACGACGTGCCGTCGGTGACGCCCGACGACGCCGCGGGTGCATCGATGGCCGTCGAGCACCTGGTGTCGCTGGGCCACACCCGCATCGCGCACATCGCCGGCCCGCAGGACACCTCCACCGGGCTGGTGCGCACCCGCGGCTACCGCGACGCTCTCCACGACCACGGGCTCGACGACGACCCCTCGCTGGTCGCGACCTGCTCCTACTGGACCGAGGCCGAGGGAGCCCGGGCGCTCCGCGAGCTGCTCGACTCGGGAGCGTCGTTCAGCGCCGTCCTCGCGGGCAACGACCTGCTCGCGCTCGGCTGCTACGACGTGCTCGAGGAGCGCAAGCTGGCCTGCCCCGGCGACCTGTCCGTGATGGGCTTCAACGACATGCCGTTCATCGACAAGCTGCGGCCACCGTTGACGTCGGTCCGGGTGCCGCACTACCAGGTCGGGGCGGAGGCAGCCCGGATGCTCATCGAGACGCTGCAGGACCCGACCCGGCACCCGCGCTCGGTGCTGTTGCCGCTCACCATGAAGACGCGCCAGTCCACCGCACCCCCGCGACCTGCCGCCTGACCGCACGCGGAGGGGTCAGCGGGTCTTGACCTCGGTGCGGTCCTCGGCTTCCGACATCTTCTTGGCGTCCCGCGGCGGCAGCTGGATCGTCCGCTCGGCCTCGGTCATGCCGGCTTCGAGCTCACGACCGCGCTCCAGCTCCGCGTTGAGCTCGGCACCGAAGAGCACCGCGAGGTTCGAGATCCAGAGCCACACGAGGGCCACGACCACGGCGGCGAGGGAGCCGTAGGTCTTGCTGTACGACGCGAAGGTCGCGACGTAGAAGGCGAACAGGGCGGAGGCGACGATCCACGTCACCAAGGCCACGATGCCGCCGATGGTGAACCACTTGAACTTGGGCTGCTCGACGTTGGGCATCGCGAAGTAGAGCAGCGAGAAGACGAACGAGACGACGAGCGCCATCACGGGCCACTTGGCGATGTCCCACGCGGTCAGCGCGGCGCTCCCGATCCCCACCGCGTCGCCGATCGCCTGCGTCACGGGCCCGGTCACGACCAGGGCCAGCGCGACCGCCGCCAGCAGGATCACGCAGACCATCGTCACCAACAGCTGCAACGGGCGCAGCTTGTAGAACGGCCGGCCCTCCTCGACCTCGTAGATCGCGTTCGCGGCCCGGCCGAACGCCCCCACGTAGCCGGAGGCCGACCAGAGCGCGGTGGCCAGGCCGATCACCAGCGCTAACCCGGCTTGGGACGGACGGGACGCGATCTGCTCGATCGGGCCGGCGAACGTCTCGGTCGCCGAGGACGGCCCCAGGGTGTCGACGATCTGCAGCAGCTGGTCGGTGGTCTTCTTCGGGTCGCCGACGAGTCCGATGATGGACAGCAGCGCGATCGCCGCGGGGAAGACGGCGAGCACGCCGTAGTAGGTCAGCGCCGCCGCCCAGTCCGTGCAGTTGTCGTCCTTGAACTCGAGCACGGTGCGCTTGAGGACCCCCAGCCAGGACCGCTTGCCGAGGTCGGAGGGGGCGTCCGGCTTGCGCCGGTCGTCGGGGTCGGGGTAGGAGCGGGACGAGCTCGTCGAGTCCGGCATGGTCGGCTCCGGTGTTGGTCGAGGTCGGTGTCCGAGCGCAGGCGACCGAGACCGGGACGGTCCGGCGGTCAGCCGGGCAGTCTCACCGGACGTAGGCGGTCCAAACGAGCCGGCGCCTGCTGCTCTCGGGCGTGACGCAGGCCACTTGAGAACGCATCGCCCCAGGTGGTTTCGGTGCTCCACAGGCGGCAACCGGCTGGGTCAGCGAACGCGCCCACCGTGGGCGCCGACCGAGAGGAGATCGCTGATGACGACCGATCAGTACGGTGGCTACCAGCCTCCTACGGGGGGCCCCACCGAGCCCTATACGTACGAGGCGTCGGGCGAGCAGTCCACCACCGACCAGGCCAAGCAGCAGGCGGGCAACGTCGCGTCGACAGCCACCGACCAGGCCAAGAACGTCACCGGCGAGGCCAAGACCCAGGCGCGCAACCTGCTGCACGAGACCCAGGGTCAGGTGCGCGAACAGGCCGGTCAGCAGAAGCAGAAGGCGTCGGGCGGGCTGCGCAGCCTCTCCGACGAGCTGCGCAGCGTGGCCGACGGCACGGGGACCACGCAGGGGGGCATGGTCAACGACCTCGCCCGCCAGGCCTCGGAGAAGGCGCAGGAGCTGGCCAGCTGGATCGACTCCCGCGAGCCCGGCGACCTGGTCAACGAGGTGCGCGACTTCGCGCGCCGCAAGCCAGGCACCTTCATGCTCGGTGCTGCAGTCGCCGGCGTCCTCGCCGGCCGGCTGACCCGCAGCGCGGTCGACGTGAAGCGCGACCAGAGCGGCACCGGTGACTACGCGGGCAGCACCTACGGCGGCACCACCCCGTCGACCGGTTCGCAGTGGGCCGCCAGCGGCACCGACGACCCGCTGACCCGCGAGGCCGTCGTCGTCGAGGAGGTCGACGTGGTCGCGGTGGAGGACCCCTACGCGACGACGGCTGGCCGTCACACGGGCGGTGACGTCCGGTGAGCCAGACGAGTACCCCCGGCATGTCCGGCACGGACTCACCCCGTGTCGTGCACGCCGCCGACGATGACGTCTCGCAGCGGTCGGTCGGCTCGCTGATCAGCGAGGTGACGACCGATCTCTCGACGCTGATGCGTCAGGAGCTGGACCTCGCCAAGGCGGAGATGAAGGAAGAGGCGGCCAAGACCGGCAAGGCGGCGGGGATGATGGGCGGCGCCGCTCTGGCCGGCTACATGGTCGCCCTGTTCGTCTCGATCGCGGCCTGGTGGGCGCTGTCGAACGGCATGGACGAGGCCTGGGCGGCGCTGATCGTCGCCGCCGTGTGGGCGGTCGTCGGCGCCATCCTCTTCGTCAGCGGCCGCAAGAAGCTGCGCGAGGTGCGACCGAAGCCCGAGCGCACGGTCGACACCCTCAAGGAAGTTCCCGACGCCCTCAAGGGCCGAGCCCACGCAACGGAGGCAACCCGATGACCACGCAGACCCCCGAAGAGATCCGTCGCGACATCGAGCGCACCCGGTACGAGCTCGCGTCCGACGTCGACACCCTGCACGAGAAGGTCAGCCCGTCGGCCATCGCGTCTCGCCGTACCCAGGCCACCAAGAGCCGGCTCAGCGGAATCAAGGACAAGGTGATGGGCAACACACACGGCGCCACCAGCAGCGTCACGTCGACCGGGTCGGACGTCGCCGGCTCGGTGAAGCAGGCTCCTACGGCCGTCCGTCAGCAGACGCAAGGGAACCCGCTGGCCGCGGGTCTCATCGCGTTCGGCGCCGGCTGGCTCATCTCGTCCCTGCTCCCCTCGAGCGAGAAGGAGCAGCAGGTGGCCATGACCGCGAAGGACCAGGTGCAGGAGCACTCCGACACCCTGACGGCTCCGCTCAAGGAGGCGGCACAGGGCGCCAAGGAGAACCTCCAGCCGAAGGCCCAGGAAGCGGCCGAGTCGGTCAAGTCGACCGCGACCGACGCAGCGGGCACCGTCAAGGGCGAGGCCAAGAGCGCCAAGGGCAACGTCTCCGGCAGCACCGGCAGCACCGGCAGCACCGGCAGCACCGGCAGCACGTCAAGCTACTGACCGGACGCGGCACACAGCCGCGCTGCTGAGCACCGAAGGCCCCGGCGGGTGTCCCCCACCGGGGCCTTCGGCATGTCCGGACGATCGACAGGTCGGGCGGTCAACGCAGGCGGATCACCCGCGGGTCGGAGCGCACGCCGCCGCTGACCACGACGACCTTGGTCCTGGACCGCACGGTCCAGCGCAGGGTTGCGGTCCCGGCAGCGGACACCTCGGGCCGTCGGGTGACGGTGGCCCCCTTGGCGGGGTCGATCGTCACGACCGGCCGCTCCCCCGGCAGCAGGCCGCGCAGCGTGACCGTCACCGTGGTGCCCTTGCGCACCTCGGCCGGTGCGCTGACCGACGGGTAGGCCGGGACGGTCACCGAGGTCGTCGCCCACGGCGACCGCGCCACCGGGTTGACCGCGCGGACCTTGACCGCGCGCTGGCCCGGGACGACACCGGTGACCTCGAGCGAGGTCGCGTCCGGCGCCACGTCGATCTTGCGGCCGGCGACCTCGACGACCTGCTTGACGAGGTACGTCCCGCCGGTGTCCGTGGACGGCACCCACGACACGGTCACCTTGCCGCGGCCGGTCGAGGTGGCCGTGACGCCGGTGGCCGGCTGCGGCGGGAAGGCCGCGGTCACGCGCACAGGTGCCGACGCCCCGCCCTCGGCCACGATGCGGTAGTCCGCGGTCGTCGCCGGGGCGACCGGCAGGTCGATGGTGCCGGCGGCCGTCGCCGCACCCTCGGCGACGGGGGTCCACCCGACGGCGCCGACCGGCAGCTGCTCGAGGGTGGCCGACTCGCCGGGAGTCAGCCCGGTGGCCCGGACGATCGTCCGGCTGCCCGACAGCACGATGTCGGCGCTGGGCACCGCCGCGGGGGTGACCGACCCGAAGTCGGTGCGCGAGCCACCGCCGAACGCGTCCAGGTTGACGGTGCCGCGACCGGTCGGAGAAGTCAGCGCGACCGACGCGGCCGTCTGGCTGACCGACGCCGACGCGGACACCGCGGAGGCCGGCACGCCGTCCGCCCGCGGGGCGATGACGGTGAGCCAGGACAGCTCCGTGCCCTTCTGGGTCGCCCGCAGCGACGGCGACGGCGAGAGCTCGCCGTACGCGATGCTGTTCCAGCCGCGCAGCGGGCTCTTCTGCCCCTTGGCCACGTCGAGCGGTGCGCCACCCGAGGTGAAGAGCACCGACACGTTGGCCCCCGGACCGCTGGTGTGGGCGACGTCGCCGCTCAGATCGACGGCTCGGTCCCGGCCCAGGCCCCACTGCTGGCTGGCCGTCACCGACTTCGACGGGGACGACAGCCGGTCCCAGACGACGAGCGTGTCGTCGGCCCGGTCGTAGGCGACGGTCCGGGTCAGCGTGACGCCCGAGTAGCCACGGTCGACGACCGTCGTGATGTCGAGCCCGTTGACGGCCGCCGTTGTCATCTCCGGACGCACCCGGGTGCGCTGGACGCCATTGACGAGCACGGCGTTGTGCGCAGCACGCGAGACGACGAAGCTGCGCGTCGTGCCGTAGGTGTAGCGCCACTTGCCGGTGTCCAGCAGCAGCGGCGACCCGTGCGCGTAGAGCGTCACCGCGCCCGAGTCGTCGTGGGCGTGCGGCGTGGCTCGCCCGCCGCGCACGCTGTAGAAGGTCTCGTCGGCCAGCGGGCGCGTGGTACCCCAGCCGGAGCGGCCGAACACGTAGCCGCCGGCGTAGGCCGCGAACGTCGACGTCGGCGCGGTCCCGGACGCACCGCCGGTGGCCGCGTACTCGGCCGCCGTCCCGGCCCAGCGCGACGCGACCAGGGCCGCCGGGGTGGTGTCGCCGAGCGCCTCGATCTTGCCGTCCGGGCGGGTCGCCTGGGCGATGAAGGACGGCATGGCGGTGTAGCGCATCAGGTCGGCCGGCACCTGGTCACCGCCGCGCCGCAGCCGCTCGGCGGCCTGGCCGAACCACCGGTAGTCGTTGACGGCGTACTCCAGCGCTCCTTCCTCGTCCGAGCCGTCGGCCTGGATCAGCTTCACCGCGAGCGAGGACTCACGGCTGATGGCGGTGGCGCGCCACGTCGGCCGCTTCATCGTCTCGCCGAGGGCGTAGAGGCCCATCGACTGGTGCAGCGACGCGTTGTTGACGCCCTCGTAGCGGCGCGGGTCTGACATCACCTGGCCGTGCCGCACCAGGCCTCGCAACAGCCACTGCTGACCGCCGCGCGGACCGGCCGCAGCGCACACCAGGACCTGCGCCCGGAAGCCCTCGTAGATGGGCGGCCCCCATGCGTAGCGGCTGGTCGGTCCCCCAGGCGGGTTGTCGTCAAGCCAGTCCTTGATCAGGAAGTAGAACCGGTCGACCATCGCGGTGTCACCGCTGCGCACGCCGTAGCGCAGCAGCGGGAGCAGGTAGTGCAGCGAGTGCATGTGGCCCTTGCCGCTGCTGTCGAGCGTGGAGACCGGCTTCCACGACGGATTGGCGGCGAGGTGGAACCAGCCGTACTCGTCGAGGTCGGCGCGCCCCGCCATCAGCTCCAGCGCGTCGTGCTTGTCGGTCTTGGCCTTGCGCACGCCGAAGCCCATGTTGCACTGCACTGCCGCGGCATCGGCGTTGCGCGTCAGGTTCGTGGCTGCGAGGTCGACCGGTCGGGCGTGCGCCACCCAGGGCAGCGCGGGAACCAGGGCCGTCGCCAGAGCGGCGGCCAGCACCGCGCCCAGCACCCGTCGGCCGCGTCGAGGAGAGGCGGAGCCGAGGGACGTACGTCGGACGGCTGGTCGTGCAGGTGGTACAGGTAGCACTGGTCTCCCCGAACGGTGGTGCAGCCACCGGACGACCCGGCGGCACCGACGAGTATGCGGGATCGGTGTCGAGCTGTGTCGGGTTCGCGGCGATATGCCGGAGGGTGTGCCGAAGGCCCCCGGCGTGTCGCGACGGCTCGGGTGGGGACACCTTCACCGGCGCGACGTACTGACCGGACTCCCGCCTCACCCCTCTCGCCGGCGCTCGACCTTGTCGGTAGGTGGGGTCAGACTGCGGCCGTGGTCACCGTGGACGACGTCCGGGCGCTCGCATCGACGCTGCCGCGGGCCTACGAGGTGGTCGTCCACGATCGGGTGAAGTTCCGCGTCGGGTCGATGGTCTTCGTGGCCTTCTCCCGCGACGAGACCACGATGGGCGTCGGCTTCCCCAAGGAGGAGCGCGCCGCCACCGTCGCCGCCGAGCCGGACAAGTTCCTGATGCCGCGCGAGTCCGACCTGCGCTTCCACTGGATCGAGGTGCGCACGTCCGCCCTCGACGAGGAGGAGATGCGCGAGCTGGTGTGCTCCGCCTGGCGGATGGTCGTGCCGAAGCGGGTCGCCGCCGCGCGGCTCGGCGACTGAGCACCGGGAGGCGGCCGGCGGGGGCGGCGCCGGTGCCACCTACGGTGGGGTGCATGTACCTGGAGAACCTCGTCACCGACGCCGTCGACCCGCAGCGGCTGGGCCGGTTCTGGGAGACGGCGGTCGGCGGCGAGCGGCTGACCGACGAGCACGCCGGCTTCGAGACGCGGCTCGCCATCGACGGCGGGCCGGTGCTAGACCTGTGCTTCCAGCGCGTCCCCGAGCCCATGACTCAGCCGCCGCGGCTGCACGTGGACCTCCTGGGCGACGCCGACCAGGCCCAGGTGGTCGAGCGGCTGGTCGGGCTGGGCGCGCGACACCTCGACATCGGGCAGGGCGACGTGCCCTGGGTGGTGCTCGCCGACCCGGAGGACAACCCCTTCTGCGTCATGGAGGACCGAGAGGTCTACGCCGACACCGGACCTCTCGCGGCCCTCCCGCTCGACTCCGCCGACCCGGACCGGGACGCGGAGTTCTGGTCCTGGCTGACCGGCTGGACCCAGTTCCCCGGCGTCGCACCCCGGTCGCTGCGCCACCCGTCGATGCGCGGCCCTCTCCTCGAGCTGTGCCCCGAGGCAGCACCCAAGGGAACGACCAAGAACCGGCTGCACCTCGACGTCCGGCTCGAGACCGGTGAGGACGCCGACGAGGTCGAGGCGCGCATCACCGAGCGCGGCGGCGACAGGCTCGACGCGGACTGGGGCACGCTGCCGTGGCGTTCCTACACCGACCCCTCCGGCAACGAGTTCTGCGTCCTCCCTGCCCCGTCGTAAGCGGGGACCGGGGTCGGTGGGCGGTGCATCGCCACACCGCCGACGACGAGGACGACGCCGGCCGTCGGGCTGCCGGTCGCGGCCTGGGTGCGGATCCGGCTCGGGCCGGGCCAGCGCGGCTCAGGTGATGTCGCGTCGGCGGACCAGCCAGGCGGTCCCGAGCACGAACGCCGTCGCCCACGCCGCGAGCAGGACGACCGCCTGCCCGCCGTCGAGAGTCGTCAGCACGCCCGGAGTGCCACCCGGCTCGGACACCGGCATCGCGCCGAGCGCGCCGGCGAGGGAACCGGCGGCGGTGCCGGGCAGCAGGTCCGTCACCCGCTCGATCGGCGACCACAGGGAGCCGACGCCGCGCAGCAGGTTCTCCACCGCGAGCACCCAGACCAGGCCGAGTCCGACGGCGAGCGCGGGGCCGCGCGCGAGGGTGCCGACGAGCACCCCGGCGTACGTCCACGTCAGCATGACCAGGACACCGCCGGCGAACGCCTGTGCCAGGTCACCGGCCGCCGGCCACACCACCGGCTGCGACTCCGTCGTCGCGACGAGCAGCGAGACCCCGGCGTCCAGCGCGAAGAGTGCCGTGACGAGGGCGACGACGAAGACGGTCAGCGCCGCGAACGTCCCGGTCAGCGAGACCATCCGGCCCGGCCCCTGCAGGGCCACGGTCTTGACGGTCCCCCAGCCGTAGCCGCTGCCGGCGGCCAGGGCACCGACGATCAGGACGAGTGCTCCGGCGAACATCGGCATCCCCGAGGTCGCCACCCGCGGGATCGCCTCCGGCAGCATGTCGGCGAGCAGCGAGTCCTTGGAGACGCCCTCGACGATGCCGCCTCCGTCGGCGCCGTCGCCGCTGCGGTAGGACACGTAGGTGAAGACGTAGAGGAACAGCAGGTTCAGGGCGAGCTCCGCACCGACGGTGACCCAGAGCGCCGGCCACCTGCGCAGCCGCAGCAGCTCGGCTCGGGTGCTGCGCAGCACCCCCGTCCCCGTGCCAGGCCTGCCCCGGCGCGTGGGCGCGTGCTCCGGTGCCGGCGGGCCGGTGGTCGTAGTTGTCGTGGTCATCGCAGTGCCTCCTCGGTCGAGGGCTGGTCATGGGTGAGGTCGAGGAAGACCTCCTCGAGCGATCGCTCGCGGGGGGCGAGCTCGCGGAGGTCGGCGCCGGCCGCCACGAGTGCACGGGCCAGCTCCGGTGCTCGTTCGGCGCCGACCTCGAGCTGCACGCCGTCGCCGCGCACGGCCACGTTGTCGTCGCCGGCGATCCGCATCGCGACCGCGAGGGTCACGTCGGCCGGCTCGGCCCGGACGAAGAGCGTCGTCGCGCCGCGCAGGTCCGCGACCGTGGACTCGGCGAGCAGGTGCCCGTGCGACAGCACGGCCACCCGGTCGCACAGCTCCTGGACCTCGTCCAGCGCGTGGCTGGAGAAGAGGACCGTGTGCCCATGGGTCGCGAGCCTGGCAACCAGCCGACGCATGTCGCCGCGTCCCGCCGGGTCGAGCCCGTTCGTCGGCTCGTCCAGCAGGAGGACCTCGGGCCGCCCCAGCAGGGCGGCCGCGACGCCGAGCCGCTGCTTCATGCCCAGCGAGTACGCCTTGAAGGCGTCACCGGCGCGGTCGGCGAGGTCCACGCGGTCCAGCGCCTCGTCGACCTCCCGGCCGGGGAGCCCCCGGTAGCGCGCGAGGACCCGCAGGTTGTCGCGTCCGGACAGGTAGGGATAGAAGCCCGGCCCCTCGATCAGCGCGCCGATCCGGGACGTGACAGCAGGGTCACCGGGCCGGTGCCCGAGGACCGTGGCCGACCCCTCGGTGGGCCGCACGAGGCCGAGCAGCATGCGCAACGTCGTCGTCTTGCCGGCCCCGTTCGGGCCGAGGAAGCCGTAGACCTCCCCGGCCCGGACGGTCAGGCTGACGTCGTCGACGGCCGTGCGCTCGCCGTAGGCCTTGCTCAGGCGCTGTGTGGTGACGACGTCCATGCCGTCCATGCCGTCCATGCCGTCCATGCCGGTCACCTCCCGGTGCTGCGCAGGACGTCGAGGCGCCGCGCGTACTCGGCATCGTCGATCTCGCCTGCGGCGTAGCGCTCAGCGAGCGCCCGCTCGCCCGCGCGAGGCCCGGAGGTCTGCGCGCGGCGCCGGCCGCGGGTCACGAACAGCGTGACCACCGTGGCGAAGAACAGCAGCCACAGCAGCGGGAAGATCGGCCACCAGGCACCGGGGCCGTGCCACTGGTCATGGGCGAGGACCACGGTCTGCATGGTCTGGATCGTCTGGATCGTGTCGAGCGTCATGGTGCTGCCTCTCGGAGATGTCGTCGCCATGGCTGGCCTGACTCCATCCATCCTTCGAGCGAGGGCCTCCCGCGTCGTCAGCGCTGCGCAGGCTCATGCCCTACGCAGGTCTGCGTACGTCGGGTCAACGCTGTGCTGACGACCGCCGCGGCCCGGCGACCTATGGTCGGAGCGTGTTCCCCCCGCGACGACCGCCCGTGTGGGCTGCCGCCGTACCGCTGCTGCTCATCGGCCTGGCCGGCACGGCGCCGGCCGGCGAGGCGCAGGCGCATGCGCCGCGCGATGTGGACGCCCTGGCCTTCGGGCTCGTCCTGCTCGCCGTCGCTGCCGTCGTGCTGCGCCGGCGCTGGCGGTGGGCGGCGGTCGGGCTCAACGCCGGAGCCGTGGCGGCCTACATCTGGCTGGGCTACCCGTTCGGCCCGATCCTGCTGACCGTCCCGGTCCTGACGCTGACCACCGCGGTGCACTGGCCACGCCGACGCGCCGCGGCAGCCCTCACCCTCCAGGTGGTGCTCGTTTTCGGCGCGTCGGCACTGCGGGTGGCGACGCACGACGCTGAGACCTGGCCGGAGCTGTTCCGCGCCTGGACGGTGTGGTCGGCGATCCTGGCGGCGGCCTTCGCCACCGGGTCCGCCGCCCGGGTGCGGGCCGAGTCGTGGCGCGGCGTACGTGCCGAGCAGGCCCGGCGGGCAGCGTCGGAGGAGCAGCTGCGGATGGCGCAGGAGCTGCACGACGTCGTCGGGCACGGCTTGGCCGTCATCGCCATGCAGGCGGGCGTCGCGCTGCACGTGCTCGACCGCGACCCGGGCAAGGCCCGCGAGTCGTTGGAGGCCATCCGGGCGATGAGCCGCGAGTCGCTCGACGGGCTGCGCACCGAGCTGGCCCAGCTGCGGGCCGGTGCAGGAGACGTGCCGGAGCGGCGACCGCTGCCCGGGGTGGCCGACCTGGCGCTCCTGGTGCAGCGGGTGCGCGAGGGCGGCGTCGACGTGCGGCTGGAGGTGACCGGCCCCATGGACGGGCTGCCGACGGACGTGGGCGCCGCGGCGTACCGCATCGTGCAGGAGTCGCTCACGAACGTGCTGCGGCACGCCGGCGCCGACGCGGCGACCGTCGTGGTGCGCGCGGCCGACGCGCAGCTCGAGGTGGAGGTCGTCGACCGGGGCAGCGGCGGAGCACCCGGCGCGGACGGCAGCGGGATCCGCGGGATGCGCGAGCGGGCCACCTCCCTCGACGGGACCCTGGAGGCCGGCCCGGCCTCCGGTGGCGGCTTCCGGGTCCGGGCCGTGCTGCCGCTCTCCTCCGCGACGACGGAGCCGGTGGCGTGAGCGACCACGGGGCGGTGCGCGTCGTCGTCGTGGACGACCAGGCGCTGGTGCGGATGGGCCTGCGCACCCTGCTCGGGTCGGAGGACGGGCTGGAGCTGGTCGGCGAGGCGGCCGACGGCGTGGCCGGGCTGGCCCTGGTGCGCGAGACGGTGCCCGACGTCGCGCTGCTCGACATCCGGATGCCGCGGCTCGACGGGCTCGGGGTGCTGCGGGAGATCAGCGAGGACGAGTCGCTGACCGGCGTGCGGGTGATCGTGCTGACGACCTTCGAGCTCGACGAGTACGTCTTCGAGGCGCTGCGGCACGGTGCCAGCGGCTTCGTCCTCAAGGACTCCGACCCGGCCGAGCTGCTGCAGGCGATCAGGGTCGTGGCCCACGGCGGCTCGCTGCTCTCGCCGACCGTGACCCGGCGGGTGATCGACCGGTTCGCCGGGCCAAGCGCGGTGGCGTCCACCCCGCACCCCGAGCTCGGCCGGCTGACCGATCGCGAGCGCGAGATCGTCGGGTGGGTCGCGACCGGGCGGTCCAACGACGAGATCGCCGCGGAGCTGGTGGTCAGCCCGGACACCGTGCGCACCCACGTCAGCCGGGCGATGCTCAAGCTGCACGCGCGCGACCGGGCGCAGCTGGTCGTCTTCGCGATCCAGTCCGGCGTCACCGGCCCGGACGCAGGCGCGACGCCGCACTAGGGTGCGAGGCCCGCGTCAGTCGCGGCGGGCGAGCTCAGTCGCGGCGGGCGAGCTCACCGCGACATCAGACCTGGTACAACAGGCGCCATGGCCGACACCGAGATCGCGGGCATCCCGCTCTTCGCCCAGATGTCGGCGGAGTCCGCCGCGCTGGTGGCCGCCGAGGGGGTGACCGAGGTGCCGGCCGGACAGGTGCTGGCCCAGGCCGGTGACCACGGCCGAGGGATGTTCGTCGTGCTCGACGGATCGGTGGTGGTCGAGCGGGGTGACCTGCACATCGAGATGGGCCGCGGCGAGTTCTTCGGTGAGCTGGCGCTGCTGGTGCCCGACTCACCGCGGATCGCGCGGGTCCGTGCCCTGACCGACTCGCGGATCCTCGCGGTGAGCCGCGAGGCCTTCGACCTTCTGCTCGAGCGGGAGCTGACGTTCACGCGCGAGCTGCTGCGCACGATGGCCGCCCGGCTGGTCGAGGCGCGCACCGGGCGCTGAGCGGGGGTCGCCCTGCACCGGCCAGTGGTAGGGCTGGTCCGGGTCGACGTCAGGGAACAGCCGGCCGTAGTGCTCGGGGTTCTTGCGCCGCAGGGCGGCCTGATGGCTGCGGTGCACCCGCTCGTCACCCAGCCAGGCCGGCAACGCGCCGGCGGCAGCCAGCTCGGCCTCGGTGCGTACCGTCGTCACTCCGGCGTCGGCGAGGTCGGCGGCGATCGAGACCGCGCAGGTGTCCGCGAAGCCGCGGCCCACCCACTCTCGGCAGATCAGGTAGCCGTAGCGGCCGAGCGCCTCGACGCTGCCCTGCCACATCCGGACGGCGGGGTGGTTCTTCCAGCCGTACGTCGCCCAGGTCAGCGCTCGCACCACCTGCAGCGCCTCGACCCGTTGCTTGCCCAGCCGGCGGTCGTCGAGGACGGCGGCCGACCGGGCGAAGCTCGGGTACGGGAGGAACGTCTGCACCTGGTTGCCCTTCCCCGCGCTCAGCAGCGGACACCTGCGCCGGCTCAGCCGAGCGAGGTCACCACCGTCCGAGTCGACGCCGCGCCGACGAGCAGCCAGGAGACGAGCGAGTCGGAGTTCACCATGTCGCCCACCTCGCAGGGTCGCTGCCCCAGATCAGGCTCGGCCGAACCGGCCCGAGCGGGCAGGGACCCTGATGCGCAGCCATGGCGGAGGCGGAGGGATTTGAACCCTCGATGGGGTTGAAGCCCCAAACCGCATTAGCAGTGCGGCGCCATAGACCGGACTAGGCGACGCCTCCCCGCGCCGGTCGCCCGGCGCGCCGCACAGGTTACCCGGCGCGCGTGAGGCCGGGCAAAGCCGTCGCGCCGGCCGCCCGCGACCCGTGGCAGCGACGGTCGCGCACCCTGGTCCACCCGCCGACTGATCGTTTGCGACATCCGCCGTGGCCGACACGCCGGCCGGCCGGCGTGTCGAGGGCCCCGGTGTCGCAAACGATCTCGGGCGGGCCGCCCTCGCGCGATGGGCTGCAACCGGGCCCAGGCCTACCTGATCCGGCGGCCCATGCCGTCCGCCGACCTGGAGGCGCTCCTGCGTGACGACCCGCGCTGGTGATCGCGCAGGTCGATGACCTCTGCGGCCGCCGGGTGGGCGTCACCGACGACGTCGTAGCGGATCCGCTCGGACGGCACGCCGAGCGAGATGAGCCGGTCGAAGGTGGCGCGGGTCATCGGCGGTGAGCCGCAGACGATGACGTCGTGCTCGGTCCACCGGCCCCACCGCGCGACCGCGTCGGCCACCAGACCCTGCTCGCCGGTGAACATGGGGTCCTCCGAGACCACCGGCACCACCGTGAACCATGGGTTGAGCGCCGACATCCGGTGCAGGGCCGCCATGTCGTAGAGCTCGCGGGTGTGCCGCACCCCGAAGAAGAGCGTGAAGTGGCGGCTGGTGTTCCACTTCGTCATGTCGTCGAGCATCGCCTTGATCGGCGCCAACCCTGTCCCGCCCGCGATGGCGAGCACGTCGCGTCGCGAGTCGTGGTCGATGCGCAGGTCGCCCTGCGGGGCGCCGAGGCGGAGCACGTCGCCGACCTGCGCGCGCCACACCAGCGGCCCGCTGACCCACCCGTTGTCGAGGGCGCGGACGTGGAACTCCAGCAGCCCGTCCGGGCTCGGCGCCGTCGCCATGGAGTACGTCCGCCACGACCGTGGCCGGTAGGGCGTCTCGATGCTGGCGAACTGCCCTGCGGTGTAGTCGTAGGGCCGGTCCGGGCGCACGACCAGCACCGCGAGGTCGGGTGCCCGGCGCTCGTGCGCCACGATCTCCCCGCGCCACCAGGCCGGCTCGTGCTCGGCGGCCTCCTGCGCACCGGCCAGCATGGCGCGCGCCATCACGTCGTAGGCGCGGACCCACGCCGAATCCAGCTCCGGCACCCACACGTCCGAGCCGAACGTGCGCAGCGCGGTGATCAGAGCGCGTCCGACGCGGTCGTAGTCCTCAGTGCGCGCACCGAACTTGCGATGGTCGCGCCCGAGGTGGCGCAGCATCACCGACAGCCGCTCGGGCTCGCGTAGGTGGGCGACCACGCCGGTGAGCGCCCGGAAGAACCGCTCGCGCTGGCCCTCCATCGCCACCGGGAACAGCGCCCGCAGGTGTGGCGCCTCGAGGAACAGCGCCGCGTAGAAGTGGCCCATCAGCCGGTCCGCCTGGCCCTCGACGAGCCGCAGCGACTCCTCGAGCATCCCGATCTCGTCGTCGTGCAGCTCGACCTTCGGCAGATCCGCCTCGGGCCGGACCGGGGTGGTGAGCTCGACGGCGGCGGGCTCGACGTCCACCGGCTGGCTCCAGCTCGGCTCGGACCACACCGGCTCGGTCCAGGGCGGCTCGCTCCAGGGGCCGGTGAGGGGGTCGGTGAGGGGGTCCGGCGCCGCGTAGGGGTCGTGGTGCTGCGGCATCCGGTCAGGGTAGCCACCGCTGTCCGGAGTGTCCCATTCCGGGCGTGTCACGCTCTGTCACCCGCCCGGATGGTGCAGCCGGCCCGCCGACCCGCCGATCCACCCCCATGACCTCCACCGGCCTGCCTGCCAGGATCGCCCCCGTGCTCCGCCGCGCCCGCCGCGTCGTCGTTCCCGCAGCCGCCGTGGCCGCACTGGCCGCGTCCACGCTGGCCGCGGGCGGCACGGCCGCGGTCGGCGCCGGACGGACCGTGCCGGGAACCTCCTGCCCGGTCTTCCCCTCGACCAGCGTGTGGCACGCCGACGTGAGCAGGCTGCCGGTGCACGACCGCAGCGCGCAGTGGCTCTCGCACATGTCGACCGACCGCGACCTGCACCCGGACTTCGGGCCGTCCTACGGCGAGCAGCCGGTGCCCTACGGCATCCCGATCACCGTCGTCGGCGGTGACCACCCGAAGGTGCGGGTGCGTTTCGAGTACGCCGCCGAGAGCGACCGGGTCCGCTACCCGCTCGGGAGGGACACTCGCATCGAGGGCGGCCGCGGCTCGGACGGCGACCGGCACGCGATCGTCGTCGACAAGAGCACCTGCAAGCTGTACGAGACGTGGGCCACCCGGAGGAGCTCCACCGGGCACTGGCGGGCCGGGTCCGGTGCCGTCTGGCGCCTCACCAGCAACGCACTACGTCCGGACGGCTTGACGTCAGCCGACGCCGCCGGGCTGCCGATCCTGCCGGGGCTGCTGCGGCTGGGCGAGGTGCGCAACGGTCGGGTCGACCACGCGATCCGCTTCACGACCGACGTGAGTGACCGCAGCCACCTGTGGCCGGCCCGCCACGACGCCGGCTCGGTCAGCAACCCGGCCTACCCGCCCATGGGGGCGTGGTTCCGGCTCGAGGCGTCGTACCCGACGAGCGGCCTGCGCGCCGACACCAAGGTCGTCCTGGCTGCGATGAAGCGGCACGGCCTGGTGCTCGCCGATAACGGGTCCCCCTGGTACTTCCAGGGCACGGCGACGGCCAAGTGGCCGACCGGCCTGCTCGACGAGCTCAAGTCGATCCCGGCCTCCGCGTTCGAGGCCGTCGACACGTCGTCGCTGCGGGTCAGCGCCGGCAGCGGCGTGGCACGCTCCGGCTGACGACGTACGACCGCGACGACCAGCACCTTCTTGCGTAGGAGGCCTCTTCGGCGGGCACGACGGGTTGGTGCGCGCTCACAAGATCGCCGACCTCGGCGGGCTTGCCGGCTGGGTCCTCGACGTCATCGACGCGATGGGCGCCGTCGGCGTTGCCGCGCTCGTGGCACTGGAGAACCTCTTCC